>JAHFTM010000015.1 GCA_023269335.1 Chlamydiia bacterium | reverse complement strand
AATCATAAGCAAAGCTCGCAACACTCACATTTTTTAACCACCCCCCGCTATCGATCAGCATAAGCGGAGCATTCGATCCTGCAACATCTAATTTTCCTAATAACTGTGTGTGCAAGGGGGCTTGGCTTTCACGTATGGCGCTAATTGTAGAGCTCGCTTTTTTCAACTTCTTAGCAATAGCAATGAGTGTTTTAGCATTTGTGCCTACTTCCGGAAAGGCTGTCATCTCTTTTGGCAACAAACTTTTTTCAAGTGTCCCTGTAAAGCCGCTTTCACTACTGCCGCTTTGGGCAAGTGTATAGGGCGTGCTTGTGATTTTTTTGTCATCTACTTCTATGTTTGGAAGAAGATAACCTTCTGTAAAACGTAATAAAAATTCTTGATTTGTTTTTAAGCTTGCTGTGATTTGGCTGACATTTTCTTCTGTCACATCCTGCAACAGCAAGCGGGAAGTTCCTCGAAGAGCTATAAACTGTCTGTAGCTCTCAGTGCTTGTAAAAGCCATCTTATAATGATTTATCTCTTGCAATGCTTGCGCTTTTAATTTCATACAAAAATCATACACAACTGCATCAGAGACACCTCTTGAGAAGACTGTAAGTGCAGAAAAAACAATTTGCTCTTCAGGAGAGGCAAAGTCAGTTACTTTAGGGCTGCAGGCCGCCTCAAAAGGACAAGCAACAAGGCTTAAAGGATTTTTTGGATCTTCTCGAAAACCATACTGCTCATAACAAACTTTTCCTAAAGCAGTTGGCAAAATGCTGTTGATGATAGTTCTAGAAAGTTGTAGATACTCAAATAACTTCTCAGGAAACTTTTCTAAAAGGTCATCGATTTTCGCACTTCTTTTACCTGTTAAATAGGCCTGAATTAGTTTTTTCTCCTGGGGAGAAAGGCTTTTTAAAAAAAGAAGGTTCTCTTCTGCCTGATCGTGCTCGACAACAATCGGATTGCCTACTAAGTCTTCAACCACCCTTTGGGCAAGCTTTACCTTACTTATATTTTGATACGATTCTTTAGAAAAATGCAGCCCTTCTGGATGCAGCTGTCGGGCTTGTGACACAAGGTGACAAATTAGTTTCCCTTTATCCTGCTCATAGGGCTTTTTTTTGCCAATAGAGTAGTTGAATTCAAGCCGTGGACTTAACACCTGATCAATTTCATCGATTGTATCGACAATGAGAGCACGACTTGTGGCAGCAATTTTTCGTAGAAGCTGTAGCGCTCTCCCAGACAATTTTTTTAGATAAAGTCCTTCGTCAAGTGCGCAGATAAGAGAATGGCGTGTCTCAGGGGTCATTAACAGAAGGTTGCGGTTTTTTCTTGTTGATTCCAGCTGTTGTAAAAGATCTTCAAGATAAGCCTCAGCTGTAGTGTTTCGGCTTTGAAGAAAAGCATCTGTCAAATGGCTTCGATGAAAGGTGAGAAAGGTGACAGAGCGCCTGAAGGCGCCACCAAAAAGTGTGCGTAAAATTGCTGCTAGTTGACCGATAAGCTGCTTTGGAGCAATCATACAAGAAATTTTTTCACCGTCTGCTCGTAGTAAAGCTATAAGTGGTGCTATTGCCGTTGTTTTTCCAGCCCCCATAATTAGCTGACACGCAGGCTGTAGATCTTTTTTATCGAAGAAGAGAGCAATTGTAGCTACCTGTTCTTTTCGCAAGATAATCTCTGAGAAAGCTTCAAGAGCCAGAAAAGCTGGATGTAACGTTACATCATACTCTCTTTTTGTAAGTAGGTTCTCAGCAAGCTGTTGAATGAGTTCATCTTTTTCTCTTCCTTGAGCTGATTTCAACGCTTGGCAGGTAAGGATTGCACGCTCGATCTTCTGCGCACGAGTTTTGGATAACAGGTGCATTTGGATGAGCTCTCGCAGAATGACAATGTCGTTCTGTGTAAGCGCCGGATTTCTCTCTTGCAACGCTTTCCAATTTTGCTGTCCAAAATAGATAATCAGTTCTTCCATCGAGGGATAGCTTTTTTTTCCTCGTGAAAATTGGCTTCTTATTTCCGGTTTGGCTGATTCTTTTCTTGCAAGATAGAGAATTTTTGCTTCTTGATAAGAGAGCTGGTCATTTTCATCTTCTAGCTTTGCTTGTAGCGAAGAGAGAAGCGCAGAAATATTTTGATCTTTTAAACGGTAGCGAGGATTTTCCTTTTCAAGGCCCACAGCAATGTCATTTTGCATCGCTTGATAGTAGTTTTGAACAACTGTTTCGTGGACAGCTTCCGGATGTTGCAAGGAAAATATTTGAGAGAATTCCTGTTTGAGAGCCTGCTTTTCTTTAGTAGACGCTCCAAGTTCCTTTTCCTTATCAAAATAGTCAGCTACATCTACAACATTTAAAGTATCAGCTACTTGCGAAAGTGGCGGCAGTTGTAAGGAAACGTCTATGTCTGTAACTGAAGGCTTAACGGGCACAATTTCGGCTCGCTTTTTGGGGACTGACGGCTGCATATTATAAAGTTTAGGCTCTGTAATCCAGTTATTTGTACTCTCTGGAAATTGTAGTTTTTGTACTTGCGCATTGAGCCATTTTTCTGGGCTATTTTCCGCTTTTATTCTCTGACAAAATTCGCTAAAAGTGTTGGGAAAATCGTGAGGCGTAAAAAGAGCTGCTAGTAGTAAAGCTGCCAAGCTCTCTTTTTCTGAAGGAATTGAACTTATAGTAAGTGCTGCATAGAGGGGATATACAAGTATAAAAATTTGTCGCTTTTCTTCATCTGTTTTTGCTTGAATCGCTCTATCGTATAACGCTCCAAAGGCCTGTTTCATTTCTTCGTTTGAAGAGAACAAAGGAAGAAATGGAAAGCCATTTTCTTTTACACTAGCTTGTTGCGGTTGTAAAAAAGCTGACACATCCCACTTCCAGATAGGATCTCCTAAGCGCATTCTTTTCCATTCAGGTGGCACCACACTGTTGGTCATTGTGTCAGCAGCTTCAGATACATTCTCCAGATAAATTCCAAGTTGCTTCGCACGCTGTATAACGATCTCATCTGAATCACTCTGAGTTTTCTTTTGAAGCTTCAAATACCATTTTATGAGAAGCTCTTCTTCAAAGAGCGGTAAAGCCAGCTCGTCAAGCTGATTAAGCTTACCTAAATACCAACTCAGATCCATTTTCAATGCGTGATACTCGTCTTGCAATTCATCTTTTATCGCACTTTCAGAGACCCCGCTTCTGTGTCTATCACGGTACAAAAGAAAGCGGGCATGTAGCCTGATAGCACATGCCTCAGCTGATTCATCTTTGACCTTGCCTTTTCTGCTGACGTCGCAAAGTCTACGCAGCGCCTCCAATTCTTCTGTGTCAAGTGCTCTGTCCTGTATTTCTGCATGCGGTAAAATAAGGAGTTCAGCTGCGCTTGAATAACTTGCTTTGGCTACATATAAAGTTGCCAAGTGAAAGCGAGCAGCTACATTTGTAGGTACAAGTGCGCCATTTTTAGCTACTTGATATTCGTAGTATTTCTGTTTTTCAGAGAAGTCAACTGTTGGATCACCATTGTCAAAAGATACATCTGTAGACAGATCTTGAGGCTCTCTTGGTTTTATTTTTTGATTGCAAATCAATACCTTTTTTTGTCCGAGTCTATTTTCTAACACCAAAAATCCCTTCACATTATCGAGAGCCACAAGCTCTTGTGAAGCAGCTAAAAAATAACCGGGATGCTCTTTTGCTAGCCACTGCTGAGGAGTTTTTGTAGCATCATAGGTAAAGTGTAGATCAAAGCGTGGCACTTCAAGCTCTACTTTCCTGTCTTTGCTATTGAACCAGATATGTGTGTAGCTAGCATGCTCAAATTTTTTCAAAAAGGCAGTCGCTTGCACAAAGGTCGGCAACTCTCTGATATCATCTATCTCACTTATGTTAAAAAGCTTCCATGCTGGCGCTGTCACTTTATGAAGAATGCCAGACTCCAGCTTGTAGACTGCTTTTTTTGTAGTAACATCCAGGTAGTATACAATTTGAGGGGTGTCTTGCGACGTCCATTTTTCATGCCCATTCGTTATCTCACTACTTTTTATCAAGTCTACGCCTGCTGTACCACTTGGCGTATATCGATACCAACTTGTGCCCTCATCCACAAATTTTCTAAAAATTGCAATGCCACCTGCTTGTAAAAGTCTTACGCGATAGATAATTCCTTGCGGATCTTTAACATCAAAAAGTGTTTTACTGATCACACTGCACAAAGGCTCGTGCAAGCCAAAAAACTTTTTAAAGTCACTATTTTGTAAGACAGCATATGGCACGCGGTGGAAAAAGCCCTGCTCTTTCAAACATAAAATATCCCCAGTGGCAACATTCAATTGAAAAGCGCCATCCTGTGTAAGAAATAATGGATAGACTGGATCTTCCTTCCAAATATAGCTACAAGGCTCATTTTTTAATTTCGAAAAAAAAGCATTTAAAAAGCGATCTTTTGTTTTTACATCTCTTACAAGCTTTTGAAAAAGAGGTTGAGCATGAAAAAGCGTTGTTTCTATTTCCCACTCGCATCTTTTATCCTTCTTTTTGTCATCCAGTGCAAACTGCTGTAGAAAATACCGGCTGTAAAAAATCTCACTTGCTTCTTCAGGAGTAGCTGTAAAGCCAATTTGACTTATACGATAAGATAATGAAGCCAAGCGAAAGGCGTGCATAACAGCAAGTGCCCGCTTATGAGCTTCTGGTTTTTTCCCTAGCACAGCTATGAGAATTTTGAATTTTTCACTGACATCAAAGGGAGCGATAGAACCCTTTGAATAGTCATTCAGCGTACTTGCTAGATTTAATAAAAAGCCGCACGTTTCATAATCGTTCTGGCTTTCAAATAGCTCATAAGCTGATCTCAGAAAATTTGCAATTTGTTCAGCTCTTTGTGGAGTATCCTTTAAGTCATCTTGTAAAATGGTGTCTTCAAAGAGCAATATTTTGAGTATCGTTTGATAGTCTGGATCTTTGAGCTTACTTTTATGCTTTGTAAAATAGTCAAGCGTCATGGGAATCTGAAATTCACTCTCGGCACGGATCGATAAAATATCTTGATACTCTTCTACAGCAAGCTGCAGTCTTTGGGCTTCAAAATTGCTTACTAGTACGCTATTTTCTGCATGCACGTCACTCTCGTTTTGTCGATCCATACAAAGAAGATGGCAAAGCTTTTCAAGTGCCTCATTTTGAAATGGAGGAAAAGTAGCCAAAAAGAGAATCTGCTTAGCTTTAGCTTCGATACTATTAGTGTGAGGAAGTGGACTTTTCTGTAATGCATTCAGCTGACTTTGGATCTGGTCACGGGATCTGACATTGAAGCTTTCATGCACTCTTCTGGCTCCATTAAGTAGTGCTAAAAAAGGTTTCAAGAGCAGCTCTTTATAATTCGTGAACAAGCTGTTGATTTTAGCATCTTGGTTAAGTAAATCAAACTTTCCAGCTGCAGCTTTCGTTTTTTCAAGCTCTCTTATTTTTTGCAAATTTTCTGGATTTTGTAGCCACAGCTGCAGTACTTGATAAAGTACTGAACCAGGTGATGAAGAATTAAATGACAATAAAGAAATGCTGGATTCAGAGAAAAGAGCAAAACGGTCATCGCCATACTGCCTTTCTAAACTTGCAAGGTACTGATTGTGTTCAGGGTTATTTGTGATGCGAAGGGATGAACCTTTGAATAGGCTGCTATTTTTATACGTTGATTTTGGAAGCAGCATCGCATGAGTATCTTGTTTAGCATTAGCTGACGGCACAAGCAGTTGAAAAAGAAGTGTCTCATCAGGTGGCAGCCTTCTTGCAATCGCGTGCATGGCCTGCAAGACGTACAGATTATCGATAGCAAATGATTCACGAAAATGGTACTTGGGATCATCTAAGCCTATGAGTTCAAGCTGCAGTGAGATTGTACGACCAATTTGATCAAGATGACTCAACGCTTTTCTTGCCTCATCTGCACTGATTTGAGACCATAGCTTTGTGTTGCTAGGATCTACTTGAATAAGTTTTTCAACCAAGCGATGGAAAAAATCATACGCTTCTTTGTAGCGCCTTGTGTTTTGGCAGCGATACATCTGTTTTTTAAATTTTTCTAGATCTTCGACAATGTTTTCTTTACTAGGACTCCATTCATGAATTTGATCTTCAAGTTTCAAAGAAGGCTGCAGAACTTGTATTGTAGCCTGTTCAACAGGTGAAGCTGTCTCTAGCTGAATTACACCCTTCACTTTTGGATTGAATACCTCACTGCGTAGTGTGAGATTGGCTACTTGCAACAGACCATGAACTGCCTTATCTTGCTCTTGTGTGGTGACGCGCTTTTGAGCTGAAAGCTGACTGAGAAGATCATCGATTGCATCAATGAGCTTTTGTGTGGTCACAAGCTCATTTACAGAAAGGAGCGTATTTTTATCCTGATGAACTTTAATGACAGTAAGACTTAATTGTTCCTTACAAGCTTTCAAATAGTTGATATTACATGGAGAAATCGGCTCTTTATTTGCAAATTGGTTTTGAACTGAAAAGTAGAAATGCTCAAGAGTTTGATGCTGGGCGTAAAAAATCAGTACAGCAACTTGCTGGCTGCCCAGGCGATGGGCAAGAAAGGCGCTGAGTGCTTTCCAATCGTTATTTCCAGGGTGATTCGCTGTTATCAAGTGGTTGATCGCAGGGTTAGGCGCTCCTATACAGCCACCTAGAAGAGGCAAAAGCTGCTCATAGAAGAGTTTCTCTAACTTCACATCTTGATCATCTATTGTACGCAATGTTTGAAGCTGAAGCAACCAATCCGTGTTAAAAAGAGTTTCTTTTGTCACACCCTCTATCGACAAGTTACCTGTGGCACTGAAGATGAAAAAGGAGTAGCTGCCCTTTTTCGTTTTATCCTCTTCGATACTTATGCAGACGGAGGAGTCGTTCCAGCCACTTAAAATAAGGCATTCTCCATTTCTTTTAAGCCTTTCTTGGATGGCTTGTTTCAGACTTTTTGGATCTGTACTTTGTAAGTCAACTGGTTGATCCAAAATAGCAATGAGTGCATCATTTTCTTTAGCCGGCATGGCAACAGCTGTCTGTTGCAGTAACTTTTTTGCCATAGCAGTAGAGAGGTTTAGCCCTTTATCAGCTTTGAAGGATGGATCTTTGATGTGGCTATCTTCAAAGATCATGAGTAACTGTCGTTTTTCAATCGGCAATCTTTGTGCCATTTCAAGACGACCCACGAGGTAGTTTTGAAGACCGGCAATTATTTTGGGAAATTTTACTAGCGCTTCTTTGTAGCGTACAAGACGCACTTTAAGCTCATCGAATACTGTTTGTAGCTGCGAGTCCTGAGCTTTCTCAAGCAGATAGAAGAGATCTTTACAATTAGCTAAAAAGAAGAGGGCGCACTCTTTTACTTCTGCCACAAGTTCCAAATCATCAGGCGCAATCGCAAACAGCTTTTGTACAAAAAGTTCTGCCCTTTTTTGCTCTTCTTTCGCGTAACTGAGACGTGGCATTGCGGCAGCAGCAGACACCATTTCTTTGCTGGGTAGATAGCGGCGTAGCTGGCTTGCTAAAATCTTTGCCTGAAGTGCTTGGATCTCTTTGATAAAGGGCGTTATATCTGGGAGATCTTTGACTTTTTCTTGAAGTTCGGCAAAAGCCTGGCAAAGCTCAGTTTTATCTTTAGGGTCTAGATCATTTAACAAAAAGCGATGTTCTAGCAGCTTCCATAGCTGAGGATCTTTATGTCTTACCACTGCAGGCAGTGAGACAATCTGTGCTGTATGGATTTGAGGGATAGGGATCAGCTGAGCTGCTACCCTTTCAACTTTGCCTGCTTTTTTAGAGGTTCCTTGTACCCTTTCTTTCTGACTGCGGGCAATCAACTTTCTCACAAAGGCCGTGTCTAATTGCAATTTCCTTTTTTCTCTGAGAAGCTCCGCGGCAATTTTTTTAAATTCATTGCCCTTCGGACAGTATAATTTTTGGTTCTTTTTGGTATTTTCAAGAGCATAAATCTTGCCTCGTCTTTTATACAAAAGAAAGTTATGTGAGGTACCTTCCCCGTAATACCTCTTAAGAGACTCATCTACTTGAACCATGCGCACTCAACCTATTAATAGGAGCTAAGACCCAGATTTTTAAATAAATTATTTACAATATTTTAGCAACCACTTCTCTTTAAGGAATTGTAAGAAAGGACGCTTTGCAGGATTACGACATTTTAATTTTGCGCCAACACACTCTTCTTTACTACTTGAATTAAAATAATTAATTATGATATACTAATTGTATTGTTAAATAATAAAAAGTGAGGAACTATTTTATGGTAGATCCATTTGCAGCAGATCATGATCCTAATTCTGCTAGAGCTCAAGCAGCAAAAAGCAACGCACATGCAGCAGGAGACGGTGCAGCATACGATAGACTAGAAGAGGAAGGCAGTGCAGGAAGACGAGCCTGGGGTCGACAATTTGCGGGCCAACCAGCAGGCCATTCAAGGTCTGTTATGGCCGCGGTTATGTTAGCCCTTGAAACCGAGCGTATATTGAGCACATCAACTTCAACATCTGCTGGGGCAGGAGCAGAACTACGAACTGTCGTAGCTGTTAGCAAAAATTCCAAAGTAGAGAATCTTGACAAAGTAGAGCAACAAATGGCTAAGATGAAAAAGAAAAACACTTCATCTTGTGTCGATGGCTAGCAGTCCAAGCATTTTTTTTAAAAGAACAATTAAAAAAAAGCCTCGAGGGCAAAAAAAATGCTCCCGAGGCTTTTTTATTACCCGCAAGAAAATGTTCGAAAGAATTTGAATATCTAGTAAATAAACCCAAAATTCAGGTTACTAGCTTTTTGTGCCTACAAAGAGCTCTTTACGCTCGCTTTTAAGATAGCTTATTACTATCTCCTCAGCTTCGTTCTCCTTCCAATCAGATGCTGGTAAACCAGTATCTTTTTGAAACTCAATGAGTGCTTTAGAAATTTCTTGTAGCAGCGTATCACGCGCTTGTCTTTCTTTATTTACAAGCTGGGGAATTAAGGCTAAAAAGAGTTTCTGTCTCAGCTCTTTTAAATTCACTATCATAGTTTGTGCGCGCTCAATCACCCGCTGATCATAAATTGCATCAAATACTGCCTGATCGCGAATTGCATGCTTAGCAGCTCCTAAGAGATGCTCTTCGACAATCTTGAGATAAAAAAGCGCCACTGGATGATGGATCAGCTCAGACCTTCTCATGATATAGCGAAAAGCAAGATAGTTGCCATTTGCTGCGATGCGTACAAAGTTTTCAAGTTTATTATAATCAAAGGGCTCATCTGTTTTTAAAGGAACGAGTGTGCGCAAGAAGCCTTTTGATGTAAAAAATATGAATGCGGGCTGAAATTCAACTTTAGGAGTCACTTTTTGTGATGACATCCAGGCAATGAGCCTAGCAATTTCATCACACTTCGCTTCATCTTCTTCTGCCACTTTTCCAAACTTCCTTCTAAATGGAATCGCCTCAAGAGATGATACAAGTTTTTCAATGACCAAATATCGGCCTTGCGGGTCAGTCTTCAACACCGTTACAAAGGGCACCATGGCACCATTTTCTTTATGTGAGGCGTGCCACATACCAAGCAGAGCAACAGACTTGCCAAAGATAACCAGCTGATCCGGATGACCTTGCCTTTCAAAAGCAACTAACCCTTGGGATAAAAATGTAGGGTGCTGTTTACTCTCACCCAGAAGAATCCCTCCCCCATCTTTTTCATCAATAACTGTGCCTGGAGATAATACAGTAAGCCATTTTGTATATAACTGGTCTTCCCTCTGGAACATTTTACAGCCCTTTTTGAGAAGTGCAATTTCAAGTGAGGACACCTGATGAGAAAGCTCTGCCGAATTCACTTTCGTTTTCAACACTACTTCTATCATACCTGCAAGCGCCTGATGAAAAAGCCAGGGAGTAAGACGCACTTCCTTGTCTTTTACACATGCAAGCCACTCTTGCAGCTCTTCTTGCGCAGCGCATCTGGCCTCTCCATTTAATAGGCCAAGAAATGCATGCTGCGGCATTGGCTTTCGCATAATGCTCTCGACGCAAGCCATGGCATATACTTTTTCAAAATCCCTGAGAAGCGCTATCTCTTTTTCGGCAAATAGTTGTCTTTTCAGCACTTTTTCAAAAGCAAGCTGTACTCGATTGATCCGCTGAGTCATAGAAAATGGAATATTTAAATCAAAAAGTGACGATAGCGTCACGCCAATCAAAACGACATCGCCGCGAAGAGCGTCTTGCTCATCTGCATTCATTTTATTTTTTTCATAGCATGCAGCTACTTTCTTATTTGTAGCATCAATTGCAACAAAAGCATCCTTAAATAGCTTTTCAGAAAGTTTGAAGCTTTTCTCACGCGTGCTTTGTTCAAGTGACTTAGAAGTACACAAAACAAAGTCTAATGTTTTATATGTATATTTCCAAAAAAGCCCCTTCCAGTCTGACTTGGGATAGATAGCCTTTGCGCTGAAATCAGCTACGAAATTACAAACTTCCGACTCAGGCTGTAAAAGAATTGAAGAAATTGTGGTGTTGAGAGAGGAAAAATCTACCTGCATTGAAAGCCTTTTTAAGATTTTCTATACTCTTCTTCAATAACGTCCTCATCCTCAGCTACAAGAAAATCTTGCGGCAATTCGGGCTCTGGTACCAGGCTATCCGAAATCATAGTCTCATCATCATCCTCTTCACCTTCGATCTCAACGCTATTTTCAAATGAATCATCTGGTGTGGAAAAAGAAAAACTTTCGCTTTCGGCTTTTAAAACAACATCTTGCGCCTCACCTACATTCTTTAATGCTACCTGAGAGTTATCTGAAGACAGCTCCTGTGGAAAAATCATGGCTTTTAAACTGTCCCAGAAGCTATCTTTTTTCACCTTTCCATCAGTCCACGCTTGCTCTATTTGAGATTCAGCATCGTAGGGCGCTAGAACCTCTTCATCTTCTTCACCTTGTGCTGCAAGACTTAAAGCATCTTCTTGGTTGTCTTCCTCAATAAGTTCTGCCTGAATCATCTTATCTTCTATTTCAGCATCATAAGGAGCAATTTCTTCATCGTCCGCTTCTCTTGCTAGAGCAATTGGCGCATTTTCAATTTCAGACGCTTGCTCGTAAGGGGCTATTTCTTCTCGATCATCTTCAACGGCAAACTCAATTGCATCTTCTTCAACCCTATCTTGCTCAGCTTGAATCTCAACTTCTACCACCTCTTGTTGAGGCTCTTCTTTTTGCACAGGCTCATATCCAGGCACTTGTTGCACTATAGCTTCTACCTGCTCTGTTTGTAGCGGCTCGCTCTTCGCCTCTTCCTCTCTCTTTATTGCAAAAAATGTGCTCAGACGCTGCCAAATACTCTTTTGTATCTCATGACTTTCTTTCGACCCATTTTCTACGGCAATTGACACGCTTTCAACTTCAGAGGCAAGCTCATAAGGCGCCATTTCTTCTTGATCAGAGGTATCAGCAAAATCGGTATCTGCTCTTTCAATGACATCTTCTTGCAGTGTTGTATCTTCAATCTCAGCTTCCATGCGTGCCTGTTGAAACTCTTCTTCTTGTGCAGGCTGCAATTTTAACTCTGTGGATGGCTCACTTAGAAATGGTTTAGCTTCACCCTGGAATAGAACAACTTCGGCAACAACTTCAGGTTTGTTAGTAGTTATTTCTGGCTGAATCACAATCTCAGGCAGCGCTTCAACAACCTCTTTACAAGGCTCTTTCTGCTCTTTATCATTTTCAAAAGCTACACTTTCAATTGATTCTGGCATACCAGCCGCAAAATCTTCCTGCATAAATTGGGAAGAATCAACGAGAGAGTGATATGACTCTTGTACCTTTTCCGGTGATGTCTCTTTTTCCAACAATGCCTCAAGAGAAAAGTCTTCTTGAAGCGCGCTGATTACATCTTCTTCAGTGTACTCATACAAAAAAGGTGTATCTCGTAGCTTACCTTCTGTGGCCAAATCAGCTACAATTTTATCCCCCTCTTTCTTTGTCGTCTTTTCCGTAGTTTGTACTACAGATTTTTCCTCTTCTTCCTTTACTTCCAGCTCAGAAACTATCGACTGCACCCTGCTCTCTGGCTTTAACTCAGGTTGTGGCTCTGTTTTGGCTGTAACTAACTCTGCTTCTGATATCTCTTTTTGCTCTTTTTCTTTTCCAGCAAAAAGCCCCCTAATCCGCTGCCAAAAACTTCTCTTTATCTGCTGGTTTCTAAAAGCTTTTTCACTTGTCGCGATAGGCTTACTTTCGCCGTCAACCTGCGCTTGCACTGGCTCAAAGACAAAAGAAATATTCGCGCTTTCTTGTTGTGGCAATGCTTGCTCGATAGGATCAGCTACACTGACAGTAGCCTGATCAGAAAGCTGCTGCTCTAAAGGATACTCATCAACTACGGACTCAATTTTTTCTTCAGTTGCAACAATCTGCTCTTTTTCTATTTTTTCCTGTTGAGGCTCTTGAGATAACATCTCACTTTGCACCTCTTTTTCAGGCGTTGTTTTCCAAAGAAGCTTTCCAATTTTTTTTAAGAAACTATTTACAGAAGTGTCATCTGTTGCCACCACGCTCTTGTCAACGAGACTCAGCGGTAGCTGAGATTCTTGCACATCAAGCGCTGCTTGCTTAGGGACTTCATTTTCTAGGCCGCCTTGCGGCGCTGGAAGTGATTCTTGCTTGGCAGGCTCCGCTGCTTTATCTTGCGGCACTTCATTTCCCGGTAAAGGTGCTACAGTAGGCTCCTCTTCTTTAACAGGAACTGCTTTCACTTGCGTATTTTGTGGTACAGCTTCATCTTGCTTCTCAACCGGAACAGAAGAGGGGGCTAAGGGAACAAGATGTACAGGCAAAGGAACTTGCTCTTGAGGCTCAGATTGTTTTTCTTGAGGTGGTACTGCCTCTTGTGGTTTTGCTTCCTGTGGCGCCAGCGTCTTTTCTTCTGTCTTTTTCTCTTCTACAGCTGGCAATACAGGTAGCTCCTTCGGCGTCTCTTCATTTGCTGGAGCAACAGGTGTTTGAACGGGCTTTTCTCTAGGAGGTAAATTGAGATAGTTCAGATCTTCGATAGTCACAACTTGTGGTGGCGCAGCTGGTCTCTCTCCAAAAAGACTATTGAACTTCTCGATCGGATATTCTACTGCCCGTGGAACATGAAACTCAGCTTTATTGCCTTCAGCCTCTTTTTGTTTTTTCGCCTGAAGCTCTTGAGCTCCTTTTATCTCCGCAGTTCTTCTATCTTTTGCACTTTGCAACGCTTTGTCAAGCTGATCTTCTATTTCAAATCCAATGCCTTTGCCTTTCTCTCTTAAAACAAGGAGTTCTGCATCACGATATTCCTCGCGGAAGATCTTCCTGTCTTTGGGTATAAAAACTGAGCTATTGAACGTCTCATACGTAATAACGCCATCTTCCAGGGAAACTACTTTTATCCCTCCGCTATCATCTGTTGTTCTTGCAAAGATATTTTCTGCGGTGATTTCAAGGTTGAGCTGCTTGATACAAAAATGGCCACCCAAAAGCATATCCTTTTCATTCAACAAAGGATCTTTGTTTATCTTTTCAACAATGCCATTTGCTGTTTCTATAAGGAGTGCACGCGCATCTTTTAGAGATAAACTGCGAAAGCAAGAAAATTCAAAATAGATGCGATCTATTGTTTTCCATCCGTAATAGACGCGTAAATAATCTAGGTTAAACTGCTTCTGATGGTACAAATCTGCGGCATAACGGTGAAGAAAGTAATCGACATAGTGTTTGTCTTTGTAAGGCACAAAGCTACTAAATACCAGTAGACTGAGGGAAGAAAGAAATAAAAATCTGTGGGACCCTCTCATGTACACTCCATAAACATTGCCAGCAAGCCTATGTGATAGTTTAGTTTTTT
>JAHFTM010000168.1 GCA_023269335.1 Chlamydiia bacterium | reverse complement strand
TTTTCCCCCTTAGCTGCTTCTTTAGAAGCGGCAAGCTTTGCAGCTACACGCTCACTTTTTTTTGCAAACTGGTCAAGTAAAGGATCTAAGACTTCTTCTGCTTCTTTTTCTGGAAGAAATGAGGCCATCATTCCTACAATATTTGTTGGAACCTCTGCTGGCTCAATCCGCTCATTCAAACTGTCAGGAGCAGGCACTGCCACAAAACTCTTTTTCACTTGGTCAACAAAAACAGCCTCTTTTTTCAATTGGAGTAAGAGCGTTTTGACTATTTTTGCGATCTGCTTAATCTCTTCTCTTCTTTTAAGATTTTTAGATGGCGTGCTGTTGATCAGTGCTGTGAACTTGTTGTCCAGCTGTCTCAACATCGTTTCACAGCGCGCAAACTGCTCGACACGCTGTTTCATCACCTGCGTCTTATTTGTCTTATGAAGCGCTTGAATAATCTCTTGCGTACCTTTTCTCACAGTCTTTGAAAATTCACCATCTTCTAAAAGACGCTCAGGTGATTTTCGTAATGTCGCTGTGATCATCTTTTCAAAATTTCCAAGAGGTACTTTTGCTGAAGAAGAAGATGGGGCTGAAACAGCTTTTTTTGCTTTGGAATGTGGCTTGCCTTTGATATTTCTTTTTATAGAGCTGCTCTCTGAAGATACACTTTCTGGTTTATTTCCTTTACCCAACTTTGGACCTTGATCTTCGTCTCCTACCATATAACGTAAATCATGAGCGACTGCTGGCTTACTCTTGGGTTCCACTGATCCTGATGACATAAGCGCCTCTTTGTTTCATTTTTTTTTATTAATATAATTTATTTTAAATTTAAGCTAGTAGATAGTCTGGTTTTCAAACCCTACTGACAGCATTACTCTTATCAAAATTGCTTTTGCGCATTTATGGACGAGAGATGATAAGTGCAGGTAAAGCGTGCTTTAAGGCAGCTCCTTCTTGAGGAGAAATCCCTGGACAGTCTCTACAATCCAGGCGCTGCAACAAACGACAAGATTTCAATGGCTCCAAGCTGGTAATTCCTGAACAGTCCCTACAATTCAAGCTCTTCCGATTGTAGAAACACGACTCATTTTTCTAGTACTTAATCAGATGATGTAGCTCTCAAACATAAAGTAAACTATTTAATTCAAGAGTGGAGCAATTGCTTTTTCAACGATTAGAAATAACTTCTCATAGCATTAATAACCCCATTTTTTACTATTATAATTACAACAGAAAAACAAAAACAGATACTACAAGCTGCCACTACCACACGACTCCTTCTTTCTTCTTCTTCTTCTTCGTCGTCGTCACTATCAATTTCTCCCATTGCATTAGATATAGATATATGGAGCTGCCCTACATCTCTTTCCTCTTGTAAATTACCTAGTTGCGGTTGTGGCTCTGGCTGAAACACTGGATGAGAAACTCTTGCAATTTGTTCGTTGTCTTGTTTAACTTCAGCTCTTTCAACAAGATGTCCATGAAAATTAATAGCTCTCGGTATTAAAAGCATTGGAGCAGAATGAGAACGAGGAAGTATAGGTCTGGGACTGGATCTAGCTAGATCTGGAGAAAACGCCATAATTTGCTCTGTATTTTGTTTATAATTTTGCAACTAACTATATACTGTATATTCTATGATAGAATCTCTACGTCTATTTTTCAGACTTGGCAACGCTCATCAACGCTCCAAGACCCATCGCATTGCCAATTAATGACGAGCCGCCCTGGCTAAAAAAGGGAAGGTTTAACCCTGTACTTGGAAGAAGACCTGAAACTACGCCCAAATTTAAAAATGCCTGAAAGCCAAGTAAAAAGGTAAAGCCTGCTGCAATGTAGAGTCCCGCTTTTTCCTGTGCATCAAAAGCAATTGCCATGCCTAAATAGACAATCCAGCTATAAGCTAAAATCATTACCAGCATGCCGATAAATCCATACTCTTCTGCAAAAATCGCAGCGATATAGTCATTTTGTGCTTCAGGCAAATAGCTGAGCTTCTGCACACTTTTTCCAGGCCCCTTTCCCCACAAACCACCCGAGCCAGAAGCTATCTTAGCCTGATAGGGTTGATGGCCTTTGCCTTTCAAATCAAGCTCTGGATGTAGATACACTTCAAAGCGCGCTTGTACGTAGGGCATTTTTAGCGCAAAGCCTACTACTACTAGACCACACACTACCATTGGTAGCGCCCAATAGCGAAACGGAATTTTTGTAAGGAAGAAAAGAACCACAAGAGCCAGCACGATCACGGCACAGGTGCCATTATTAGGCTCTATCAAAATCAGAACTAATGGAACAGCAAGGGGTGCTAAAAGTCGTAAGAATGAACGCATGTTCAACTGATCAATATCTACCTTTAGAATTTGAAAGACGAAATAGAGGAGTGCAAAAAATTTTACAAACTCAGATGGTTGCACACTTATGCCTGCAATTGAAATCCAACGACGTGCACCATTAGCTGTCAGGCCAATTTTAGGAACGAAAACGAGTATGAGTAAGAAAGAAAGAAAGGCTAAAATAACTGGACTTGCTTGCAAAAGGCGCTTGTAGCCATATGAAAAGGCTGCATAACCACATCCGAAGGCAAAAACACCATAACAGATCTGACGAATGAGCGCTAGATGTGTGCTTTTATTGGAGCTATGATCAAGAACTTCAGCCGAGGATGTGTTGAAAATCAACACAAGTCCCATCACAAAAAGACAAATGACTGGAATCAAAAGCTGACGAGTTTGCGATAAAACTTTATGCATACCTTTACATACCTTTTGTTTATGAAAAAAATAAAATAACAAAAAAGATGAGTAAATTGGCTTGTGAGTATATCCTGCCGGCGAAGCCGATCCTGCCCATCTTGTTATATAACTCTTATTTATCCTGTTCTCTATCGCTACCTTATCCGTATCTTCTGCCCAATCTTTAAATTACGCGCCTTCTCCTCATCCAAGTTATTCAGCTTTAGAAGATCCTCATACTTCAAATGAAACCTTCTCGCTACCTTCCAGGGATTATCACCATCTTTGATGACATAGTACTCAATTTCATTTTTCGGTTGGCTTGGCAGCTTTTTCGGTATTTGCGAGATGCAGGCTGGAATTTCACTGACAGGCGCCTTAGCTGCCGAAGTCTTGGCTGTTTGAACACTCTGTTTTTTCTTAACAACAGGAATCTTTAAGCTTTGACCTATACGCAGCTTGGTATTTTCTAAGGCATTGAGTTTCATAATCTCTTCAACAGATACTCCATGAGCCTTAGCAATTTTAGAAAGCACCTCATCTTTTTTTACATTTATCGTGAAAAAGTCTTGTGCTTCCTCTTTATTTTTTACCTCAGTAACGCTTGCTTGTACGACAGGTTTTACTTCTTCCATCTCATCTTTTTCTTCAGGTTCTTTTGCTACCTGCAACACTTTTTGTTTCAATGCATACTGCTGCAATACCTGATCAATTTCATCGACAGGATTTTTTTCTACAGCTTGCGAATAGATCGTCAAAGGCCTAGCTTCTTCTAAAAATCCAATTTTTCCATCGTTTACTTCTTTTCTAGACTCCTCATTGCCAAGCAGCTCTCCTACTGAGGTTACCTGTGGCTTGAGATCTGCCTCTTCTTCTTTTTCCCATTTACTTGCTGTTGCAAGTAACACGGCAAGTAAAGAGATGTTCACTAAAACTGCAATAATAACTGTATCTTTTCGGCTGATCTTCATAAACTCTCCACAAGCTGGCAAAATTTCTCACCACGCTCTTTATAACTTTTAAACATATCGAAGCTCGAGCAGCCCGGAGATAAAAGCACAGTCTGCCCTTCTCTGGCTATTTTCGAAGCCTCTGCTACTGCCTCATCGAGGGTCTTACATAACTTTACAGGGATCTTCGGCGCTAAGTCTTTTTCTATAAGAGGGGCAGCTTCACCAATAGCAAACACTTGCTGAACTTTATCATGAAAAGCTGAAAGCCAAGAAGTGTAGGCTTCGCCCTTATGCACACCACCGGCAATCAGCACAATCTTTGTTGGTATGGAATCTACAGCACGAATCACAGCATCAAGATTTGTGCCTTTACTGTCATCGTAGTACTTCACACCTGCCACCTCTTTAACAAACTGAATGCGATGTGGTGGCTTTGTAAACATGCAAAAAGCATCGACACAGCTTTGAGGAGAAACTCCAAGCTCTCTTGCTAACGCATAGGCTGCAAGAAAATTCTCTACGTCATGTGAAAAAAGGCTTTGTAGAATTTCTGGAAGCTCGATTTCCTTTTCCTTATAACGAATGACTGAAACTCCGTCAGTATGCACATCAGAGCTTATCGAAAAGCCATAGCGCTTGATTTGTGGTGACTTTTCAACAGGGACTTTCTCATGCACAAATAAAATGCCGCCTTGCTCTTTTTCTTTAATGCAGCCGGCAAGGCGCATCTTTGCTCGCAGATACTCTTGCATGTTGCCATGATAGTCAAGGTGATCTGGCGTAACATTCAACACAACACCTACTTGAAACAGCTTTGTAGACATTGTTTCTAGTTGAAATGAAGAAAGCTCTACGACAAGTGGGTTACTGCTTTTTTCTCTTTGTACAGCTTCTACCTCATCAAGAAGTGCAAGGCCTATGTTTCCAGCAGCCCTTGTCTGATAGCCTTGACATTGAAGCATCGCTTGAGTAAGCAGTGTGACCGTTGTTTTGCCGTTCGTTCCTGTAATGCCAATCATTGGTGGTGGCAATGAAGATAGCTCTCTTAAAGCAAGCTCTACGTCACCGATGATACTGACATTCAACTTTTTGGCTTGTTCTAGCACAGGATGCGTAGGAAAGATACCAGGTGATGTCACTAAAAATGCAATCGTTTCAAGTT
>JAHFTM010000014.1 GCA_023269335.1 Chlamydiia bacterium | reverse complement strand
GCATTTATTTTGCCATCTAGGATTTTATCCATGATATTTGCTGGTTTGCCTTGGAGCTGCGACTGCGCAATTTCACGCTCTTTCGCAATGAGTTCTTGAGGAACGATCTCTGGGCCTATATATTCAGCAACTACTGGGATTCCCGCAGCTAAATGCATAGCAATATCTTTAGCAAGCAGATCTTCGCCTTCTCCTGATAGCTCAATACAAGTCAAAATCTTACCACCCATATGCGAGTAGACGCCATAGGAGTGATTTGGCTTTTTCTCAAATACTTGGAGCCTTCTGATCTGGATATTTTCGCCGATCAACTGGACAAGTAAAGCGCGAAGCGCTTCTATAGTATGCACTTTGTCTGAAGATGCATGCTGTGCTAAGAGTGCTTCAACCGACTCAGGTTTTGTAGTGGCAATTTCAGTGGCCACATTTTTGCAAAACTCTTGGAATTTTTCGTTTTTGACGACGAAATCAGTTTCCGCATTGATCTCGCAGATGGCTACTACATGAGCTGTCTCTTTAAAAGCGATCATCCCTTCTTTGGTTTCACGCCCTTGCTTTTTTACAGCCGACGCCATTCCTGACTTACGAAGGATGTCGATGGCTTGATCTAAGTTGCCTTTTGCTTCTTCTAAAGCATCTTTGCATTTAGTCATCCCAACGCCAGTACGGTCGCGCAGCTCTTTAATCAGTGCTGCTGTGATTTGTGTGCTCTCTCCTGACATACTACTTCCCTTCCTTCTCTAGTCTTTTGATTTACTGCTTTCCATTTCTTCAAGAAGAGCTGCAGCCTCATCAACTGTTTCTTCTACCTCTTCCTCTTCTTCGTCCTGTTTTTCTGCAAAGAGATGAAGTTCATTTTTCTTGTCAATGATCGCCTGTGTAAGTGCATCCAAGATCAACTTAATGCTTCTTTGAGCGTCATCATTACAAGGAATGACATAGTTAATAGGATCTGGATTACAGTTTGTATCTACAAGAGCCATGATTGGAATGCCAAGCTTTGTAGCTTCAGCTACGGCGATATCTTCTTTGCTAGGGTCTACGATGATTAAAAGGCCAGGCACTTTTCTCATGCCGCGAACACCAGACAGGTTTTTGTTCAGTTTAATCTGATCTTTCGAGAGGAGAGAAAGCTCTTTCTTTGTAATCCCTTCACCGCCTTGGGCAATGCGTTTTTCGATGCGTTCAAGTTTTTTAACAGATTGACGCAAAGTTTGAAGGTTTGTGAGCATTCCACCGAGCCATCTTTCGCAGACGTAAAACTCATCGCAGCTTTCTGCGCTTTCACGTACTGTTGATTTAGCTGCCTTTTTCGTTCCTACAAAAAGGATAGAGCGGTTTGCTGCGATGGTCTCTTTGATAACATCTACGGCAACTCTAAGTTGCTTTACTGTTTTTGCAAGGTCGATGATATGAATGCCGTTGCGAGCACCAAAAATGAATAGCTTCATTTTCGGGTTCCAGCGTTGTGTTTGGTGGCCAAAATGGGCACCAGCTTCTAAAAGATCTTTAATCGCAACTTCTGATTGACGTTGCTGTTGTTGTTGTGTAGCCAAGCCTTGTCCCTTTAATTTGTTTGACACGGCATCCCCAGATAACTGAAGATTTCGGTCTTGGTTGTATTTATGAATAGCTGAATGCAAGTTGCAAAACAGCATAGTGGAGAAAATAATAGCCTAAAGAGGCGATTAATACAAGATTGGCCTTTATGCTTTGTGGCATTTTTTTTATAGTTAGGGTCAAATTTTTAGAGGTTCTATGAAGAAATATTTTATTTTTGCTGCTGTTCTCGTCTGTTTTGCTGCCGCATTTTGCCTTTTCTTTTTCCAAAGCAGTGAGCAAAAACCGCTTTCTGTGGTCATCATTGGTGCAGGTCCTGCAGGCCTCTCTACCGCAATCGAAGCAAAAAACCAAGGCGCTAAAGTTACGATCATTGAAAAGCGCAAAAACTACTCGAGAAATCAAGTTCTTTTTCTTGAGGATGCGTCAATCAAACTGCTAGACAAATGGAAGGTTGTTGTCCCACAAATGACAGTGATTGAGATGGGCGATGGTGAAAAAATTGGATTTACGTTAATTAAAAATTTGGAAGAAGCGCTTGATTACCGAATAAAATTGATGGGAATTAAAAAAGTGCAGGGCGAATTTATCGATTTTCAAAAAGGAGAATCTGCGGTTCAAGTTCAGACAAAAAATAATGAACGTGTCAACTTTTTTTATGACATTCTTGTAGGTGCAGATGGCTCTCATAGCAGTGTGAGAAGTAAACTTGGTATTGATCTCAACGTGTATGGCATTGGCGACGCTGTTTGGAGTCGTGTAGCGATTAAAGACGAAAAGCAAATGGCGGCTATCTTGCCTCCAATCTTGATAGATGGTTTTTTTGTGCGGCTGATACAAACTCCAGCAGGGAGCATTATTTTTGCTCAGAGTGTAAAAGAAAGAACAAAGATTGGAAAAGAGAAGTTGGAACAGTTGGTAAGAGGCTGCGGCTTTAAAAATGAAGCAGAGGCTATTGCGTGCGACCAAGCAGTATTTTCAGATACGATGGAAGTGCGCTTGCAGCAAGCCAAGACCTTTTCGGATGAGAAAAAATCAGCAATCCTCGTAGGTGATGCAGCAGCGACAGCTAGCTTCTTCCAAGGAAAAGGCGCAAACACAGCGTTCAAAACTGCGGTGTGTGCGGGTGGCTTTTTTCGAATGGTACAAGAGAAAAACAAAGAAGCTTATAGTGTGTTCAATCAGGCTATGAAAGAGGTGACTGATGTGATGATCGAGGATAGCAGATTCTTGTTTAACGAAAAGAAAAGCGCCTGGTCAGAATCGAACTGACGCTCGTAGCTTGGAAGGCTACAGTTCTACCATTGAACTACAGGCGCAAAATATGGATAGTAGTGTACCTTAAATCGACTTTTTTCTTCAACTGGTTAATAAGCCTTTATGGTAGATTTTTATCGTAGAAATGATGACGCAGCACTTTCTTCCATTCCCCTAAAAGCCAATAAGCTGCTCTACATTCTGCTTACCATTTTGGCTCTTATAGTACTGAGGATCTGGTATCTTTCATGCGTGCAGCATGAAAAGCGCTCCGATGAGGCTTTCCGTCCGCGAAGAAAAGTGATCATCGAACCGGCAGAAAGAGGCACGATACGTGATCGCTTTAATATCGTCCTTGCAGCCAATAAAGTTGAGTATCGGCTGGCAATTGTCTATTCGCAAATCAGAGATGTTCCTGTTGTAGCTTTTGAAAAAACAGCGGATGGGAGCAAAAAAAAGCGTTACCTACGGAAAGAATACATCAAAGCGCTCGCTACAATGATTGCTGGCCACACGGCACTTGAAGCAGACCGCATAGAAGATAGTATCTATTCGCATGCGGCCCTTTATGATACCATTCCCTATGTGATCAAGCAGAGCTTGTCAGAGCGCGAATATTACCGTCTGAAGATACTTGAAAAAGACTATCCAGGTTTGCTTGTAGAGCGTGTGCCGAAGAGGTACTATCCGAAAGGAGCCGTTGGCGCGCATCTTATAGGTTATCTTGGTCCCATGCAAAAAGAGCGCTATGACAAGCTTGTCAAAGATATTCGCCTGCTTTCTGACTACATCAAAAATGTGGAGCTTGGTCTGGAAGTTGATCTCCCAGAATCTGTTACAAGCTTTTATGATGCTAAAAGAAAGCTCTATGAGCAGCAGGTACGTGCCTATACAATCAATGATGATGTCGGTAGCATAGGTGTGGAGGCAAGTTATGAGAGTGAGCTTCGCGGCTATTTTGGCAAAAAAGTCTATTTTTCTGATGCCAAAGGCAATTTTGTGCGCCCTATGCCTGGATCGCACACCCCGCTTTCAGGAAAAAGGCTGCTTCTTTCTCTTTCGGTTGAATTGCAAGAGTTTTCTGAAAAGCTGCTTGCTCAAAGTGAGAAGGACCGTGAACTTTCACATGAAAGAGAAGTAAAGATTCATAAAGGGCCTGCCAAAGAGCCCTGGATGAGAGGCGGTGCTATCGTTGCTCTCGACCCGAAGACAGGTGAGATACTCACCATGGCATCTTACCCCCGTTTTAATCCGAATGATTTTTCCAGGCAGCGTAAAAAAGAGGCAGAAATAGATGCACTTCGTTGGATTGAAAATGATGCCTATATAGCCTGTGTGTGGGATCAAAGCCTGCCACTAGTACGTGAACTAGTAGGCAAAGATAAGTCATCAGGTGACTATTACAACGACGAAAAATGGCTCAGTTGGCAAACATTTTTGGAAATGCTGCTGCCACCCTCTTCTGCTCTTTTCGAAAAGCTACATGAAGAAAAGCCGATCCTTGATCTAGTGGTATTACAGCGAGCGTTTGATGAAATTTTAAGACGTGCCCCGGCGCACTCTCCAATCGAAGCGCTGAAATTATTGGAAAATGAATCTAAAGAAAGCGATGTACAGCTTTTTCAGGGGGATATAGCCTCGTTGAAAGCAATTTGCAAAAATGCGTTTCAAGGGTTAGAAAATGCACAAGAAAAGCTTCTTTTGCTTGATCTATCACGACTTATTTTAAATCATGAAGACTTTACGGCAGATCTGATACAAAAAATAGGCTCATTTTCTATAAAAGACTTCCGAGACTATTCTTCAGCTGCAGTTCAAGCTTTTGATGTTATCAGAAAAAATGTGAGACAACTCTTTCATGAACAGGATTTTAAAGAGTGGCGGCGCCTTCATGAAAAAGAATTTCTGCAGGCAGCAAGGCAAAAGGAAAAACAAAAAAAGGAGCTTGCGCGTCCCTTTTTAGACTATTTGAACAGGCGTGAAAAAGCCCTTTTTGAGACCTTTTGGAAACGCTGGCGCGCTACTTTTTTAGAGTTTTATTTTACTGGTAGATATCCCGATGAAA
The DNA here is from genome assembly GCA_023269335.1 of Chlamydiia bacterium. GTDB lineage: Bacteria > Chlamydiota > Chlamydiia > Chlamydiales > FEN-1388 > JAHFTM01. Next base: position 9,258 of record JAHFTM010000014.1, on the reverse strand, counting down.
AAAATCTACAGATCTATTTTGACAAATTTTCAACAACAGTAAGTTTGCCAAAAGAAAAGAAGCTGCAAACCATACTTCAAACGCTAGAGCCCGAGCTTGTACCCCTATTTCTTACCAGCCTGAAAGGCTTTTCAGATCTTAAACAGCCCCTTTATGGCAGCTACAGAGGTGTCAATGGCAAGAAGACAAAAGACCTTGCTCGTACGTTTGTAAGTGTTGCTTCAAGTGGATATCTACGAAGCTATGCTTTTCGACAGACCACGATTCAAGGGTCTGTATTTAAACTTGTCACTGCCTACAGTGGTTTAAAGCAGCGCTACTTAGAGTGTCAAGGCAACTGCACACAAGCTGATTTGGCTCTTTTTGAGATTACAGACCATACCTCTAAATTCGATGGGCGCACATTTTTAGGTGCTTTTAAAGATGGCAAAGCTATCCCCCAGCTGTACAAGGGTGGCAGGCTACCTAAAAGCTTAAATTCAAATCTTGGCAAGATGGATCTTTTGAAAGCTATAGAAACATCGTCTAATCCCTATTTTTCTTTACTTGCTGGTGATTTTTTACATGACCCTGATGATTTACTAAAAGCGGCTCGTGATTTTGGCTATGGTCAAAAGTCAGATCTTGACATTCCTGGTGAAATTCCAGGCAATATTCCCTCCGACTTACAAGAAAATCGCACAGGGCTTTATGCAACGGCAATAGGGCAGCATACACTGATTACAACGCCCCTGCAAACGGCCCTTATGCTGTCTAGTATTGCTAATGGAGGCAAATTATTGCAGCCCAAAATTGTATCTCTGATAGTGGGAAAAAGTCATGACTTCGATGGAGTTGATTTAACTTCAAAAGCAACTGATTTTGCTCATAAGCAAAGCTTAAAGGCGGTGGGCATTGATTTTCCATTATTTTTACAGGGTGAAAATAGGGCAAGCTGTGAAGTGAAAAAGCTTGTCCAGAATGTAAAAAAAGAAATTTTCTTGCCGGAATTGATTCGACAGACGCTTTTAGAGGGGATGCGTCGTTCTGTACAGCATGCTCAAGAAGAGCGGTATGGGGCACTTTCTCGTTTGTATCAAGCTCACCCAGAAATGCAAAAAGATTTTTTAAGTTTGAAAGGTGAATTGGTAGGCAAAACAAGTACTGCAGAGGTGATTGAGAAAGTGGGTCTGGATGTAGTAGCCCCTTCCCATATGTATCGCCATATTTGGTTTGGTGGCATTTCATTTAACAAGAAAAAGAATAGCAATTATTCGTTTGTTTTTAAAGATGCTTATGGAGAGCCTGAGCTTGTGGTAGTGGTCTATTTGCGCTTTGGGGGCTATGGTAAGGAGGCAGCGCCAATGGCAGCGCAGGTGGTGCAAAAATGGCGCCAGATCAATGACTTACATGCTCACCAGTAGCACATTTATCTTGCCAAAAACCGCTACTCTTCTACCCAGGGCTAACGCATGAATCGTGACTGCCTATGTAGGCGGTAACTAATTTTTCAATTATTTTTTAGTGCGTTGCCAATTATCTGAGTAAATTGCTCTAAAATTATAACCCGCTCTATCTGCAGTTCGTAGTAAATAACCTATAACTAAAACGGTCATTTTGCCTTGAGAACTGTTCTTCTCAACAGCGACTTGCATAAGCCTGTCTTTAATTTCGCTGATTTGGTATGTGACCTCATTCAGAATATGATAAATAGAAGTATCATCAGCCTCTCTCAACGTGATCGTAAAAAAATAGGGATGTTTCACAATCAACTGAACAATATCTAGAGCGCTATTTTTAAAGCCACAACTGGGTAGAAGCAAATCATTAGGGCAATCACAAATAGCAATTTTTTTATTTCTGCTATTATAAGGCATGGTTTTGCCGCAACCAATTATAATTTGAAAGCTTCTCTGATCATCCGCAAATTTGATAGACACTCCAGGAATACAGCTAAACTCATCTATAATTTTTCGTTGTTCAGAAAGAGAAATTACTGGTCTCTTTTCGCTGTTGTCACGATCTGAGTAGCAGCGACTTTTTGGATTTTTCTTCACAGCGGATTGATATTTGGCATCATAAGGAATATGGCTTTCTGGATCTATTGCAACCGAAAAAAAGCCCTCAAGTAATTCCACCACACCATTACAAATGCTATTTGCAGGGGCGGATACGGCTACAGCTGCACTTGCAGCTGCGGCAGGGCTCAGTGCCGCTGCGGCAACTGCTGTTGTCGCCATACTTAGTAGAGGAGCGTCAGCAATTCCAGGACTACTTGTAGGCTCGCGGATTGACATTCTTTTTATCGATACTTCGACTGTCTGGTCACCGCTATCTCCAACAGATCTATAAGAACCATTAGAAGATATTGAACCGGATGTTGAAGATCTATGAATAGTAGTTGAGGCGATGTCTTCATCTACCGCCGCTCCATTCGCAGCAACAGCTATTTTTGCAGCAGCCTCACTCAACGATCCTGTTGCTTTCGCTGCCGCCCCTAATACAACCGCTTTTCGAAATGCTGCCACAGAAAAATGCTCTGAATCTAAAAATGAATTCTGACTATTTCCTAAGAAACCAGACAAAGCCCGCATGCCTACGCTCGGTTGAAATGCCATATACAGCGCCTCATTATTAAGTATTTAGAGATTAGAAAGTAAACTGTAAATTTTTTGTGAATTTACCGATAGATCTATTAATCACAGGTTGTATTCAAAAGCTGTCAACTTTTCTTGCAGCTCTTTTCTCTCGACGCGGCTGCGTTGAAAAATTCAGTTCGTTAAAAAAACCAATGCTCTAATCTTCAATTAAATAATTTACTTTACATCTGAGAGCTTCATCATTCGATCATCACGAGCACACTTTCATTTCTCTCAATAAAGTCGGCAAGAACAATCTAATACTGTCATTTTTACTCTATAGTTTAAAATTAATGATTAGGGTACTTTAGTTAATAACATGCGTAGAATTTTACATATAGCGTTATGTAAGTCTTTTTTCGTAAACGAAAAGCTCCTAATAAAAGTTTTTGGAAATAAACTCTTGGAAATGATATCATTTCTCCCCTGAAACTAAATTAAGGGGTAACAGAGAATGTCAGCGTCGGCAATGTACGAAAGTGCTGAGTATAAGTATGGCTTTGTCACGAACATTGAGACCGAGGTTTTACCCAAAGGTCTGAATGAGGAAATCATTGCTGGTATCTCACAGAAAAAAGAAGAACCCTCATGGATGCTAGACTTTCGCATCAAAGCCTTTCGTAAATGGAAGGAAATGACGGAACCTACATGGTCAAACGTCACCTACACCCCCATTGACTACCAGTCAATCAGCTACTTTTCTGCCCCGAAAAATAGACCAAAACTCAACAATTTATCAGAAGCTGACCCTGAGGTTTTAAAAACCTTCGAAAAGCTAGGCATTCCTCTTGCTGAACAGGCCCGTCTTGTCAACGCAAATGTAGCTGTAGACTTGGTTTTCGATTCCGTTTCTATCGGCACAACATTTCAGAAAAAACTGAAAGATGCCGGTGTGATTCTCTGTTCCATGAATGAAGCGATCCATAACCACCCCGATCTTATTAAAAAATACCTTGGAAGTGTAGTGCCGATCGGCGATAACTTCTTTGCTGCTTTAAACTCAGCGGTGTTTTCTGATGGCTCGTTTGTCTACATTCCCAAAGGTGTGCGCTGCCCAATGGAAGTGTCTACCTATTTTCGCATTAACGATAGAGAGTCAGGTCAATTTGAGCGCACACTGATCATTGCTGAAGATAGCTCCTATGTGAGCTACCTTGAAGGCTGCACAGCACCTGCCTACGACACAAATCAGCTCCATGCCGCGGTTGTTGAACTTGTGGCTATGGATTCAGCCGAGATTAAGTATTCCACCATTCAAAACTGGTATTCAGGCAACCCTAAAACAGGTGAGGGCGGCATTTATAACTTTGTTACAAAACGCGGTCTTTGTTTGGGTAATAGATCTAAGATTTCTTGGACGCAGGTGGAAGCTGGCGCTGCAATTACTTGGAAGTATCCAAGCTGCATCCTGAAGGGTGATAATTCAGTGGGTGAGTTTTATTCTGTAGCTCTCACAAATGGCTACATGCAAGCTGATACTGGAACGAAAATGGTGCATATCGGTAAAAATACAAGCTCTACCATAGTATCTAAGGGTATCTCAGCCGAACGTTCGCATAACACCTATCGTGGCCTTGTGAAGATCTTGCCAAAAGCTGAAGGCGCACGCAACTACACACAGTGTGACTCGATGCTTGTCGGCAGCGACTGCTCTGCCAACACCTTTCCCTACATTGAAGTAGGCAATGCTACAAGCCAGGCAGAACATGAAGCCTCCACTTCAAAGTTAAATGAGGAGCAGCTCTTTTATTTTCTTTCTCGCGGTATTAAATTTGAAGACGCTGTGAATATGATTGTGAATGGTTTTTGTAAAAAAGTACTCGACGAGTTGCCTTTTGAGTTTGCAACCGAAGCAAAAAATTTATTGGCCCTAAAACTTGAAAATTCTGTTGGTTAGGGGAAGAGGAAAAAATGTTAGAAATTAAGAATATCACAGTAGAAGTGGATAAGAAGCCGATTGTCAAGGGCTTTAACTTGAAGATCAACCCAGGTGAAATCCACGCGATCATGGGACCAAATGGCGCTGGAAAATCGACGCTTGCAAAAGTGCTTGCCGGCCATCCAGCTTACGAGGTGACAGGCGGTGAGATTTGGTTTAAGGGGCAGAACCTTTTAGAGCTTTCTCCAGATGAAAGAGCGCATCTTGGTCTATTCATGAGCTTTCAGTATCCAGTAGAAATTCCCGGCGTGAACACCGCTGACTTTTTGCGTGTGGCGCTGAATTCCAAGCGCAAAGCAAATGGTCAGGCTGAATTTACAGAAAAAGAGTTTGCTGAGATTTTGGAAGAGAAGATGAAGTTCATGGAAATCAAACCTGAGTTTAAAGAGCGTAATGTTAACGAAGGCTACTCTGGTGGAGAGAAGAAGAGAAATGAAATTCTGCAGATGGCGGTTTTAGAGCCGACATTATCAATTTTAGATGAGACAGACTCGGGGCTTGATATTGACGCTATGCGCATTGTTGCGCGCGGTGTAAACAAGCTTTTAGGCAAAGATAAGGGCCTTATTTTAATCACCCATTACCAGCGCCTTCTCGACTACATTAAGCCACACTTTATTCATGTGATGATCGATGGCAAGATAGTGCTATCAGGAGGCGCAGAGCTTGCACTTGAACTTGAATCAAAAGGATATGACTGGCTTGAGAAAACACCTGAGGGCGTATCCAAATGACATCTGAGCTGATAGTGATCAAAGAAAAAGAGGGCAATTTTCAGTCACTCTTTTCAGCAAGCGTAGAGCTAGAAAATGCACCTGAGCTGTTAAAGAAGATGCGTAAAAAGGCGTGGGAGCAGTTTTTAGAAATTGGCTTGCCGGGTCCGCGTCACGAATCATTTGAGTACATGCGTTTAAAGCCTCTTTTTGCAACAGAGTTTGTAAAAGCAAAAAATCAAGGAAAGAATATTTCCAAAGAGACAATTGCCACGGCGGTACTTGAAGAGTGCAGGCAGTCCCACTTAGTCTTTATCAACGGCTATTTTCATCCAGAACTTTCAGATACAAGCGCACTTGACCCATCAATTGTTATAGCGCCTCTAGAAAAGGCCATGAAAACTTATGGGACTCTGATTCAAAATCGCTTCACGAAAGCACTGAAAGATGAAAAGGATATCTTCTGTGCATTGAATGCTGCGTGTCACACCGATGGTCTTTTTGTCTATGTTCCCCCAAAACTGGTTGTCAGTACGCCTTTGCAAATTATTCATATGATCGAAGAAGAAAATAGCTGGATGATGCCACGCATGCACGTATTTCAGGGTGCTTTCTCAGAGCTTACTTTGGTGCAGACAGTGTCATGGCAGACGCAAGGCAAATACCTGTATAACCAAACGACAGAATTTGTGATAGAAGAGCAGGCGACAACAAAATTCATTCAAAATGCACTTTCCAGCTCCTCAGAGAAAACAGCGGGTTACATTTTTGATGATTTACGAGTAGAGATGAAGCGTCATAGTAATTTTCATGCCTATCAGCTGACAGATGGTTATGCTACCCTCCGCCGTGATAGTAAAGTGCAGCTGGCAGGTGAGGGTGGTGATGTGCATCTCAATGGTGTGTGGCTGTTGGATGATGAAAAAGAGGCGCATATCAATATTGTCATCGAGCATCAAGAGCCGCATACTCAGTCGCTACAGCTGTATAAAGGTGTGCTTACAGATACTGCAAAGTCAAGTTTTCAAGGTAAAATCTTAGTACGTAAAAAAGCGCAAAAAACACAAGCCTATCAGCTGAATAACAACCTTCTTTTGAGCGATCAGGCGCAAGCCAATAGCAAGCCAAATCTGGAGATCTTTGCCGATGATGTGAAAGCATCGCATGGTGCCACGATGGGTCAGCTTGACCCTGAAGAGATGTTTTATTTAAAGACGCGCGGTTTTTCAGAAAAAGATGCACGCAGAATCCTAATCGCAGGTTTTTGCCAGGAGGTTGTGGATAAAATTCCTGTTCCCTCACTTCGAAAAGCGGCGAGCTTGCGCATCCAGAAGTTTGTTTCTCAATAAAAATAGGAAATCATCATGTCACTTGCTTTCTCAAATCTGACCTGTTCCTTAAGTCTACCACCAGTATTTCAATGCCCACTTCCCTATCAATTTCATCTCTATCCAAATTCAACAGTTTGTGGAAGTGATCTCTTTCCTCACCATCTGGCCGCTACGGAAAATGAGGTGAAAAGTGGGCCGGGCTGTGATCCATGGGAGCCTTACTGCGATAGACGTTTACAATGGCTCACAAATGAGGCGTTTAAAAAAACTGAGAGAGCAATTGGTATTGCCAATAATGATGGTAGAGATACGATGTATGTAAAGTTTTTAGCTGCTATGGGCTATGATTGGTGGGACGATACGAATGCAGTAACAAAGATTCCTGAAGTTTCTGCAGATAAAATTCAAATCATAAAAATAAGTTTTACAGAAAGCTATATTACCGTTAGGGCAGAAGATATGACAGCCCCGGTTATGCGTGGGGTCTCATTTCGTGATACTCCGCCCTATGATAACCGCCCTTTTTTTGTTGTCAGAGTAGTAGATGTAGAAACTAGAGAAGTGTTTGTGCAGACGTTTCAAAGACGCTTTGCCTCAGAAAATGAAGTCCTGGGTTACTGGACAACGTATGGAGGTGTTCTTGTTCGAGTAAGAGGACGTCGAATCAGAGAAGAACATTTGATTCTTTTAGCAAGGCTTTGCCAGGGTCAGGCGATTATTACTCCTTCCGGTCGCCAGGTCCGTTTGGCTTGTGAATACGATCTTCCAAAATGTGTTCTTCCAACCGAAAGAGTCAATCCAGAGAAGATGTTAGCGCAACTAGAACAGACAAGTAAGCAAGTATCGCTTTGTGAGCGAATCAGCACCGCTTTTTTCCGTTTTTGGCCTTTCTAATTAACGAAGGTTTTGACGAACAAATCGCAGGCTGTCATAAGAGGGGCAAAGAATAGGAGCTTTGCATATGCGATTTTCGACCAGCAGTCCTGATAATTTGCAGTTTGCCAAGTGTGCAGCCACAGTCTGGACGATCCTCTACTTATTTGCCTTACCATTTCTTTTGCTTAAAGCGCTTGCAAGTCACAGCCTATTGCAAGATCCTACGATGACGCACTTTTCTGCGATGACGCTGATTACGATGAACTATGTGGTGGTTTTCATTATACCGCTTTCTTTGTATAAGATGTGGTCAAGCTATGCACAAAAAATGGCATTGAAAACGCATGTTTTTGGTCTGTTGCCCTTGATAGTTTTTTTTATCTATATTTTTTTGCGGATTGAATTTTTGGATCTTTTTTTACAACGAGTGATTGATGGACCCAAGTGAAGGTGGAAAGAGAGAGAGAAGTCAGCGGCTAGCAGGGTATTTGGGGGTTATTTGTTCGTTTTTATATCTTGCGCTCTTTTTCCCATCGTTTTATGTAGCGATACTAGCGCCGAATCTTTTTGAAAATGCGCATATGACGGCATCGATTGGCATTATCGTTGTGTTTTTAAGCGTCAGCGTGCCGCTTTCAATAGTTGTCAGCATCGGCCTGATCTGGTTTATGTATTTTCGTGGAGCTTACAAAAACGTCTATTTTTTCTGCCTTTTTCCTCTTATCGTTGCTACCATTGTGGTTGTGTGTGTCAGCTTGCTGCAACATCTTTTCTTATAAGCCAATTAAGAACAAAGTTCTTTTAGATAGTGACTGATTTGAGGAATATCAAGCTTTCCCTGAGCAACTTTTACAACAAACTCTACAAATTCATCGGAATCATATTTTGGAGATTCACCATTTGCACGAAGAAAAGCTAGAGTTACAGCTGAAGAAGTCCTCTTATTGCCATCAAAGAAAGGATGGTTTCTTGCAATACAAAAAAGGTAAGCCGCGGCTTTATCGTAAATAAGACAATACGATCCTAAGCTCGCACATTTCAGAATCAAAATTTTGACTGTGAATCAAAAGCCTGTCATAATGGAGGCTGCCAAAGGCGTCGTAAAGAAGGAAAAAAGGATCGTTGTATGAGTCATAACCAAATAAGCCTTGACTTAGCTGCAGAATTTAAGAAAGTACGTGCTGAGTTTCCTATGCTGCAGACAAAGGTCAATGGCCACCCTTTTATCTATCTTGACTCAGCTGCAACAGCGCAGAAACCAAACGCGGTGATTGATGCGATCACAAACTTTTATAAAGCGCAGTATGGAACCGTGCACCGTGCGGTCTATTCGACAGCAGCAACAGCCTCTGAGGCCTACCAGCTGACAAGAAAAAAGGTAGCTGCCTTTTTACATGCCAAAAGCGAAGATGAGATTATTTTTACAAGGGGAACAACAGCTAGCATTAACATTGTGGCGCACTCCTTTGGCAAGGCCTTTGTAAAACCAGGTGACGAAGTATTGATTACAGAGATGGAGCATCACTCAAACATCGTGCCTTGGCAGATGATGGTAGAAGAAAGAGGTGCCAAGCTTGTCATCGTGCCATTTTTTGATAATGGTGAGTTAGATATGGAGGCTTTTAAAAAGCTTCTCTCCAATAAAACGAAAATCGTTGCCTGTGCGCATGTCTCAAACACACTTGGCACCATTAATCCCATTCATGAAATCATACGTTTAGCCCATGAAAAAGGGGCAAAGGTGCTTGTCGATGGTGCTCAAAGTGCACCGCACATGCCGC
>JAHFTM010000167.1 GCA_023269335.1 Chlamydiia bacterium | reverse complement strand
CTGTTCATCTTCGGTCATCACAGATTCAAGACGTAGCGTAGCGGCCTGAAGAGAAAAAGAGAGAGAAAAAGTACAAAGGGCTAATGGAATGAAAAAATGCTTCATGAGAGTATTTATAGCGCGTAGGAAAAAGAGCTGCAAGTGAAAACGTGCAGTTTGGCTTTAGTCCGCTATTACTTAGGCAGAAATTCAATCACAAGTTCTGGTCTCGCTGTTTTAATTACTGCAAGAGAGAAGCGTTTTCATCTCACCAAGCTGTTTTGGATAATAGCTTTGCTTTTTAGCAATTTTTTCGGCGTATGCAAAATGCTCGACTGCTTTGGGTTCATTATAGCGTTCATGATAAAGAGCTGCTAGGTAAAACTCGCAGGAAATATCGCCTGAATCAAGAGTGTGGAGCTTTTCTAAAAATGCAATTGCCTCTTTCGGTTGATGCAGCTGTAAGCAAAGCACTGCCACCTGAAAAAGAGCAGCGCGAAATTTTGGATATTTCTTTAACGAAAGTAAGAGCGCTTCTTTTTTTTGCTCCAGTGACTTTCTCGTTTCATCTACATGCATGAAGTAGGGCTTAACACTTTCTATATCGACATTGCCAGTCAAAATATCACTTACCAGTATATCAGGAGAGACCGCATCATCAGATGGCTGTTTTGCAGCTTTTTCAAGAAGCTTTCTTCCCTTTGTTTTCTCTTTGCCACAGAAAAGTAAGCTGATTCCTAAAAGCTCCTGAACAAGGGGGTCATCAGGCATAAAGGCCAGGGCTTTTTCATAACTTGCACAGGCCTCTTGCCAGTTTGCACGGGATAGATAAATGGAAGCTTGATTGACATAGCTCATACCCACTACTTCACGAAGTGTTCTTGTTTTCAGCTTTTTTGTATTGATGCCCAGATACTCATCTGAATGGATATGCACCCCACGCATGGTGGTTTCTATATTGATCTCTTCTAATCCATCTTTATAACGCAAGAAAATGTGACCCGGCGGTGTGACAATTTCAAGCGGCAGGCCGATTCTCTGCGCAATGGCAAGATAAAGCGTTGACACGCCAAGGCAGACGCCACGGCGCTCTTCAAGTACTGTTGGCAGAAAAGTAAACAGGTCAATGCTGTCTGAATAAGTAGAGTGAGGAGGAAAGCGAAAGCCCATTTCAAAAAAAATAAGTTCATTGATGGCAGCTATTTTTTGAATACAAGATGTATCCATAGGAGCTCTAGCAAGCACTTGTATGGCCATTAAATCAATTGCAGCTTCATAAGTGCCTCTTTTCTGCTTTGCTGTTTCATCGGTGCCAAATTCAAGTAAAAAAAGAGCGCTAGCGACATCTATTTCATGCGGTGCAAGCTGTAAAAGTTCTTCTTGAGTTTGTACTTTGTAACCCTTGAGAGAGCGATTTGGCAAATGAGAGGCTGCCATTTCAAGCAATTGTAGCGCTTCGGGACTGATTGCAAAATTTTTTGCCTTTCCATTCGTGTCAGCTGTCTTTTTTTCACTGGGCTGAATCAGCTGAATAAAAGAATCAATACTATCAGGAAAGCTAAGTGGAGGCAAATTGTCATCATGCAGATTGGTTTTACTTTTGGTAATGAGCTTCCACGTATATTCAAGAGATTTTTTGCCAGCTGGGGTGTCAGGGTAGAGCTCGAAAAAAGCGAGGTGCTCGGAAATAGACGTAGGGTCAAGACTTTCATAAAGCGCATCATTTGCGCAAACAGGGGCACACAAATGGCAGCAGAGAAAAATGGTGAAGAAGTACAAATTATTCATAGTGGGTAATTATACTACTATACACCTCCTAAATAACAAGAGAAAAGCAAAACAAGAATGGCTCATTTAGACTATCCTGTATTGTCTCGATTTTAGAGGTTGAAATCAACGGAAGTTTATTATACAATCTGGCTCTACTTTTTACTGAGTAATTTTATATATGCTTCGAAGTATGACGGCCTATAGCCGCGTTAAGAAAGTTTTTTCAAATGTCGAAGTTATTTTCGAGATACAGGCACATAATAAACGCCATCTGGATGTACATCTTAAATTACCGGTAGAATTTCATGCACTTGACGCAGCTATACGAAAAAAAGTCTCTCAGACAATCTCAAGAGGCTCAATAACCATTACCGTGCAGGCGCATTTTCTCACTGAACATACAGCACAAGTGCAGCTGAATGTGCCGCTTGCTAAGAAAATCGATCAAGCAATTACTGAGCTTGCATCGGCACTTGGTATGGAAACGCTTTCTCCAAGTGAACGACTTTTAAGAGTGCTTGCTGAGAAAGGGATCCTTCAATTGGGTGCCCAAGTTACAGATGAGTCTATCTATCACAATGAGATATTAAATGCCCTGGATACCGCTTTAGGTAAGCTTATTGCCATGAAGGAAGATGAGGGTCAAGCTCTTGTCTTGGAATTTGAATCGAGACTCTCAATTTTAGATGTTCTTGTCCAGAGAATCATGGAACTTGCACAAAGCTATCCTGAAAAGCATTTTTTTAAAATGAAGGAGCTTTTTCAAAAACTTTTTGAGCAAAGTGAGCTTTTCGCTTCAGATAGAGTGGGCGAGGGAAAAGGGACTCAAGTTTTGAAAGAGATGGCCATGAAAGAGATTGCGCTTCTTGCAGAAAAGACAGATATTACCGAAGAGATTGTGCGCTTTTTGCATCATCTGAGCCATTTTCGTCTGTTACTCAAATCAGAAGAGCAAGGCATAGGAAAGACATTGGAGTTTGTATTGCAAGAGATGCAGCGTGAAGTCAATACAATTGGAGCCAAATCACAAGATGTGACGGTCAGTCAGCTTGTGATTACTTGCAAAAGTGAAATTGAAAAAATACGCGAGCAGGTTCAAAATGTCGAATAAGCAAAAGCTTGTTGGCAGTAGGCCCCAAGGCCTTACTTTTGTAGTTTCTGCACCAGCTGGCACGGGAAAAACAACGCTCGTTGGCATGCTGACGAAAGAATTTGATGCCGTTAAAATGAGTATCTCCTGTACAACAAGGCCGCCAAGATTTCATGAAATAGATGGTGTGCACTATAATTTTCTTAGTGAAGAAGAATTTCAGAAAAGAGCAGACAGTGGTGAGTTTCTCGAGCATGTCACTCTTTTTGGTCATCGCTATGGTACGTCGGCTGGTCTGATTGAAAAGATGAAGGCTAAGGGGCAGCACGTGGTACTTGTGATCGATACCCAAGGTGCCGTGCAGCTGATGCAAACAATTGATGCTGTGTTTATCTTTCTTTTGCCGCCTTCAAAAGAAGAGCTTGTACGCCGCCTTGTGACGCGCGGAACAGAAAGCAAGGAAGTGATTGAAGAAAGGCTGAAGAGAGCAGAAAAGGAAATTGAGCTTTCTCAGCTTTATGATTACACGATAGTCAATGATGATTTACCGACTGCCTATCAAGTATTAAGAAGTATTGTGATTGCTGAAGAGCACCGAGTGCTCAAAATTGCTAAAAGAGATTAATTTTTAGGAGGTTATTGTAACTATGACAAAAAAATATGACTATAAGGACTGCTTAACAAACGAGATTTTGCAAAAACGCTTTAAAAGCCAGTTTGACCTTGTCAGATATGCTATTAAGCTTGCAGTAAGAAAAGTAGAATTGAATAAAGATGCAACTTATCCCGATTTAGAAAACATTGCCACAGAAGTGCTTGAAGAGATAGCTGAAGGGTATGATTCATGCGATGAAGAGCTTTGCGATGTTGAAGAAGAGGAAGAAGTTGTTGAGGTAGAGCTTGTAAAGGTAAAACCGAAAAAGAAAGTAAAAGTGTAAGATGAACACCCATTCTCCTTCTATTGAGGCGCTTGGCCAAGAAGCAATTTGGATGATCGCTCTCTCATTTATTTTTGTCATTCTCTTGCTCTGTGGCGTTTTATGGCTCGGTTGGTGGGTGACAAAAACAAGAGGGTCATTAAGTCCTTATAGCAAGCAGCCCATGATGCTAGGGGTGGATTTAGCTTCGTCGATTGCTAGTCAGATAGAAGAGTTTTTAAAGTCTTTACCGCAGCCTGATAATCCGCCTTTTGATATGACGTGTGCAGCTATCTGTCGTGAGACCGGCAGGATCTTTCCTGATGTAGTACGCAGAGGTGAGATCATTCATTTAAAATGGCAGTTTTTAAATGCCCGTTTTCGCGGTAGTTGGGTCTCATGGGGGAGCCTTGATAAGACAAAGCAGGCAATGATTGCTCTCTGTCACCACTCTTTAGATCGCTTTCAGACAGAAAATTCCTGCCCTAATTCGCTCCCGCAAGACATCACTCCGATCTACGCTTTTACGAAGCCGGGTCCACTGTATGTCGATGTGACAAAAAAAATACTTCTAGGCTGGCAACAGGTTCCAGGGACCTATTTTGAAGTTCTTGTTGTAAAAAAACCAGATTTTGAATCCATTGACGAAACGATATGACAAAACAAAAAATTCTCATTACTGCAGCTCTTCCCTATGCCAATGGGTCAATTCATTTTGGGCATCTAGCTGGCGCTTATCTTCCTGCTGATGTGTACGCCCGCTATCAACGAGTCTGCGACAATGATGTGCTCTATATTTCAGGCTCAGATGAGTATGGCGTCGCAATTTCAATGAGTGCAGAGCTTGCAAAAAGAGCGCCACAAGAGCATGTGGATATCTTTCATAAAGTAAATAAAGCGCTATTCGAAAAGCTCAATATTTCGTTTGATCATTTTTCAAGAACGACCTGGCCAGGCCATGTGGAGGCGACGTATGAGTATTTCCACGATCTGAAAAAAAATGGCTTTTTAGAAGAAAGAGAGACTGACGAGCTGTATAGTGAAAAAGATCAGAAATTTTTAGCAGACCGCTATGTCGTGGGTAGTTGTCCGCGTTGTGGTTATGATCAAGCCCGTGGTGATGAGTGTACGAAGTGTGGGGCAAGCTATGAAGCTATAGATTTAAAAAATCCGC
>JAHFTM010000166.1 GCA_023269335.1 Chlamydiia bacterium | reverse complement strand
GCCTGCTTAAATATACCTCATGGTGGTGAGGAGAAGCATCTTTTACTTGAAGGAAAAAGGCATTTTTTACTACAGCTCTCCTACCACCTTTCAGGCTCTAGATTCCCGAAAAAAAAGATCCCCACGCACTCATTTGTAGGCTTAGATGAGTATCTGAAAAAATATCTGCCCTATTCACTCTTAATTCAGATGCAGCTACATTTCGTCGACCCTATCAATACTCATGGGCACTGCATCCTTCCTTGGAATGAAAAAAAATACACCAAAACCGTTGCCACCCTTAGCGAAGCATTTACTCACATTGCAGCAGCTGAGCAAAAGGAGGAAATGCAAAAAAGATTCTGGGCAAATGTCGCTCAATTTTTTCTTACTGCACAAGACAGGGAAGGCAGTTTTTTCTCTACCATTCAAAACCTTATTTCGATTGACCCCGATACGGAACTCAAAATTTTTCAAGAAGAAAGAGCGCTTACTAGAAGTGAAAAAAAGGAGCTGCAAAAGATTGGAGCAATTTATAAAGCCTATCAACAAGATGCACAGCTTTTTTGGAAATTTGGCACCTATTTGATAAGACATCTGGAAAAGCAGCCGAAAGAGGCCCCTCCTCTCGAGCAGATCAAAGAAGCACTTGAACATGAACTACACATCAGCTTCGCTGATTATCCCCTGACTGAAGGGTTTTATCTATTAGCAGAGTCTTGCGGCAAAGGCACCTTCTGCACAATCATCGACGATGTTATCAAAAAAAGGGGGCTTGATGCCCCCGATGATTAGGCTGCTTGGGCTTGACGAAGCTCACCAAGCTGCTCTAAAAGACCCATACGGTCCCAGATTTGAGTTACTTCTACAATCTTGCCATTTGCCAGACGATAGATGCTGATGCCAGAGACTGTAAAGTTCTTATTTGATGGAGCCATCCCACGATATGAGCCCTTTTGCGAACCCGATGCTGTCCATCTCACACATACTTTATCATCTGAGGCAAAGAGACTGTCAATGTGTGCTCTTTTATTTGGAAAGGCCTTGATGTATTCACTTTCTACTTGTTTCAGGGCCTTCAAATTTGATCCTATGCCTGCAGTCGCAGGATCAATAAACTTAGCATCTTGTGAAAATAGGGCATCAAATGCATTGAGCTGATGCGCATCATTTTTATTTAAATACTCAAATAATTTACGAACTACATTAATATTTTCTTGTTGAGCCATATATACTCCGCTTTTATTTATTGAGGACATAACTTATTTTTAAGTTAAATGATTCAACAATTAATATCAATTAATATTTTTAATTACATCTATTTTAAACTTGTTGTTCTTTTAGTAATAAGCCAATAAGAGACGCCTACAGCCAAGATCACACTGGCCAGTGCAATGATCTGTAAAGACTCACACGTAGTATAGTCCAAAACAATCACCTTTCGAGCAACAGCAGTAAGCGCTGTTGCTAAAACCAACGGCACATGTACCACATGCTTTTTTAAGTAGAAGGTGATGTTCAAAAAGATTTCAATGGCGATCAAAACAATCAAAAAGTTGCCCAGATCATTGATCAGGTTAGTTGTCTCAAAAACTGAAGAAAGAGAGTTCATCGCTTGATTGACAATATTCATCACCACATCGATCAAGGTCAACCAAATGACAATGACCATCAATACGCACAACAATTTCACACTGAGAACAACCGCCTGATTAAGAAAACCGATGAATGCATCATGATTTTTTTCAGTCAGGCTGTCTTGTTGATCTTTTCTCATATAGCTCCTACGAGTTAGACAAAATTCCAAAAAGCAACCACTTCAAAACAGTAAAGAAGCCCTACAAGCGCTGTGCCGGCAAGTGAGATCCAATACTCATTTTTTTTGTTTTTAGCTTGTGGTGCAAGCCACCAATTTAATAGCCAAATAACAAATGGCATCATAGGCCAGGAAACAAGTGCAACACTGATAGCATTGCCGATAAATGTGCCAAGAGACTGATTGAAGCCATACGTAATTGGCAACAGAAACTTAAACTCCAGCATAACCAGTGGAAAAAGGACTAAAAGTACCAACATAGTCTGCTTCCACACAGGCGGGAAGACTCCATTTTCTATTTTTGAAAACATAGAAAACCAACCGGCAAATGGAGAAGAAATGCGATGGCTTTCAAGTGAGCAGATAAAAGCCTGTCCTTCTTGTAAGATGACTTTTCTCTCGTCAGAAGTGAGCCATCTTTCAAGATTTTCCATAGTGTCAAACTGCAAAAGGGTAATCCAATTCTCGCCTTGACTGTCTTTTGGAGGCTGCAAGTAAGTTCCACGATATCCAGGAAACTGCGCTTCTATGTTGCGAATTTTTGTGGTCCACAAACTAAAGGCATCTACTTTTTCAGGGCTCACATGTGTGATAAAAACCTCAGTCACACCCTTCAGCTCACCCATCTCTTTCTTTAATCTTTCTGGAACTTGCGTCATCATTAGCCTTTAGTAGCGCACTTGATCCGGCACTTGAGAAAACTTTCATGATCAGCTGCCATGAATAGCTCTTGGAAGAATGCCGTTCTCTCTCAATTAGATATATAATAACTTTTTTATACGCAAACAAAATGAGGGTTTTATAAAACTCGGATGTCGCGCTAATTATGTCGAGTACTGCGATACAGCACGTGAGGACAGAGTGGATGGCCCTGACTTAAACCTGGATGATCAAAATCATCGTTCTTATTGTGATGCATGCCAATTTTTTGCATCACACTTTGCGAGCGCTTATTGCTCGCTGCTGTAAAAGCGACAATTTCATTGAACTGCAACTTATCAAATCCAAAACGAAGAGCTGCTATAGCAGCTTCTGTAGCGTAGCCTTGACCCCAAAATTCAAAAGCGAGCCGCCAGCCAATTTCTATTGTGGGACTAAAATGTGAAAAGCCTGCAGGAACAGTACGAAGGCCAACCATTCCGATGAAATCGGCAACGTGAGGAATACCGACAGCCCAGAAGCCAAAGCCAAGCTCGTTGATCTCATCTGAAAAAATTTTTGCGCGGGCATCACTTTCCTCTTTTGTCAGTGTAGAGAGGAAGTACTCCATGACCCGAGGATCGGCGTTCATTTTGGCAAAAGGCTCAAAATCTTCTGCTTTCCAGGGACGTAAAATCAACCGCTCTGTTTTTATCATAGCTTCACTCTCATTTCTAAAAAATTCTGGTAAAACCTCAACAGGTAACTTTGGCGCTTCAGTCTGACGCCTCCTATTCAATGTTTTCGCAAGATAGAGTAAAAAAATCAACGTTTTCGCAAAAAAATCAACGTTTTCGCAAAAGTCATTGCAAAAATCACTCTTTTTTGAGAACAATAAGCATTTTCGCAAAAGGAAAAAATGATGGAAGACTTACCTAAAAATGCCTACCCATTAGGCTATGAAGCCTTGATTGTACGTTACAGCCTTCCTACGCTTTCCCATTTCCGATCCTCATATATTACCCCAAAAGGGGCCAGAGGCACCAGCAAAAAAGATGATCACGAAGTACATATCTATCCCAAAGGCTATGCCCTCAAAAATGAACAAGATCCATTATATCAACTCGAATTTGCTCTCAAATACGATGGGATTAATTTAGAAATTCTCAAAGCGGTTTTTCAACATATTGAAAAAAGTCACCTTGTTGCTTTTATTGCAGAACATCCTTTAGCCCAGCAAACACGAAAGTTGTGGTATCTTTATGAACAACTCACCCAGACATCACTACCCATACCTGATGTACAAAAGGGCAGTTACATAGACCTTCTTGATAACGAGCTCTACTACACGGCAAAGCCTATAAAAAGTCGTCGCCATCGAATAAACGATAACTTACTTGGCAATTTTCAATTTTGCCCTTGCATCCGTAAAACCAGCACACTGGCTAAATTCGAGAAAAAAAGCCTTGATAAAGTAGCTAAGAGTCTGATTAAAAAATATGACGATAATATAATTCGACGTGCCACGCAATATCTCTATACAAAAGAGACTATGTCTTCGTGGGAAATAGAACGCGAACGACCAACGAAACAAAGACTTGCACGATTTATTGAAATCCTCAAAGACTCAAGTGGAAAGAATTTCAAGGCTCTTACTGAGAAAAATCTCATTCAATTACAAAATTCAATTGTAGATCCTAGATTTGCTGAGGCACATTTTCGTACATTTCAAAATTACGTAGGAACTGCCCTTGATTTTCACCGTGAAAAAATTCATTATATCTGTCCTCAACCTCAAGATGTCTCTTCTCTGATGGAAGGGCTTATCAATTGCTTTAACAGAATGTGTGAGGCATCCATCCATCCTGTAATAATTGCTGCCGCAATCTCTTTTGGTTTTGTTTTTATTCATCCTTTTGAAGATGGAAACGGACGTATTCATCGCTTCCTGATCCATTACATTCTTTCAACATTAGGCTTTACACCCGATGAAATCATTTTTCCAGTCTCTGCAACAATGCTAAAAGAGATGAAATTCTATGATGCAGCTCTTGAGAACGTTTCCGCACCCATGCTTACATTGCTCAATTATAATCTCAGTTCCAAAGGAGAACTTACCGTACATGGTAAAACAGATGCTCTGTATCGTTATTTAGACTACACAAGGCTTGCTGCATTTTTATTTGATTGTGTAGAAAAAACTATCCACACTGATTTCAAGCAAGAACTCGACTACATTGCAAACTATGATCGAGCTAGAAAAGAGATACAAGAAATTGTGGATATACCAGACAAAAAAATGGATCTCCTCATTCAATGCCTCCTTCAAAATAACGGTAAACTATCTATTGATAAGAGAAAAAGCCATTTTCACATGCTCACAAAGGAAGAGTGTAAAGCTATTGAGAACGTTATTAAAAAGAGCTGGTTTAATTGACAATTAAACCTTTTATTATAATAATTAAGCTAAGTAGCTTGTTATGCGTAAACCTCTATAAAGAGGATGTTGTATGTCAGATGGA
>JAHFTM010000165.1 GCA_023269335.1 Chlamydiia bacterium | reverse complement strand
ACCGATAATGGAGTTGATGAACAGGGAACGCATGAAGAGTTACTCAAATTAGGTGGCGTGTATGCCAACTTATACACAATGCAATTAAGACTCTAGTAGTCCAAATCAAAATTAACTCGAAAAATTTTTGATTTGGACTACTGGAAAGGCAAGAGCATTCCTGATAGCCTCTACAGTAAGCTAGCTTTTGAGATACCCTTGTGGGAGTCAACTATCTCACCTTAGCTGCTTTTGATACGCTCGCTACTTTCAATAAGGAGCTCTGAAATAAGGTATTTTTGTGCTTTTTCTCTTTCTATTCCAGTTGCAACAAGTGTCTGTACAAGCTGCTCAAAAAGCGGTTTTGTCGTTTCATTTTGAAGAGAGAGAATCAGCAATTCCTGTAAGGCGCTCATCAGGCTGCCTTTATTTGATTGAAGCAGTTCTGAGGCCTTTTTTTGAAGTGCACTCTTTGAAATAAGAGCTTGTGAAAGTGTTGGAATCCATAATCGTGTAAATTTTTTTAAATCTATTTTTCCATCGTCATCTTTAGGGCTTGCTTTACAGAACTCACATACAAGACGAGCTGTATCTTTAGGATTTTCTATGTGAGCCAGCAACATGCTGTAGTTATCACGAATCAATTCATGAATTGCCTGCAGCTTAGCTTTGTCTTTACCTGCACTCGTAAGTATTTTTTCCTTCAAGGTAGCTATTTTAGTAGCATTGAGCGGTTGCTTAACGTCATCAATTGCGTGCTCTAATGTATCTAAGAGTGTTTTCTTAGGTCGTGAAAGCCCCCCAAACGTATAGGTAAATTTGCGATAAATAACTTCAAGTATCCGTTTAAAACTACTTTTAGAGCTTTTTTTCAGTTGAGCACTGACTTTAAGCGATAGATCAGCATCAGGAGGCGTAGTCTCTGGAGTAAACAGAAGAACTGCAGCTGCTATCTGGGCTATTTCTTTTGTTTGCGCTTTCGAAGGCTTCTTGCGTGAGACGCTATGCGATCCGTCTTCTAGAGGTAAGTTGTGAGTTTGTAAGGCCTCTGCCTCTGAGACTGGCGCTTCACCTGTCGCGAAATCAAAGTCGATGGGCTTTGGGATAAATGGATTATCAGGATTATAGCCTGGCTTAGGATCAAAATGTGACATAACTCCTCAGTGGTAGGTATTATTTAAAATATAAACTATATTTAATTAATATAAAGCATTTCTTTGATAAAAAGGTCATGCAGGAGGAGTTTCATATTTTGTAGATAATAGCTTATCATTTTGATAGTAAATATTTTAGGTGTTTTATCAAGATCGCCTGCTAGTAGTTCAAATCAAAATTAATTCGAACAATTTGCAGCTCAGGCACATAATCACAGGCCAGACACGCAATTAACACTGACGCATCGCTTTAGATAGATTAAAGGTGTAGCAAATTCTGCTCGAAGTAGGTAGCATCACTGCCTGAAATATAGAGTCGGAGTGCAATTATATGCTCGTTTATTCAAGAAAAATCATTCAGTTCATCACTGAGGTTAAATTTTGTGTAAAAGAGCTGTTATCGAGAGAAATCGGCCTGCAGGTTGCAGGTGATCGTTTTTATGATTTGCAACGCAAAGCGTCCTACCCAATCAAGGTAGTAGTCTACAACAACAAAAGTATGCTGGGCTATTTTGATACAAATTTTTATGAGCTTGGTTTTCACGAAAGACTGATGCACACAACTCAAGAGCAGTTGCAAAGTGTGATCAGGCATGAGCTTGCCCACTACATCACGTTTATCAACTATGGAAGTTCAATTCAGCCACATGGTGTTGAGTTCGAGGCTTTTTGTCGGCAGATGGGCTGGGCTAAAGAGGTATCTCAAGCAACGTTGTGTTTGGATGACGGGAAAAACGCCTCTGATGTTCAAGGAAGTAGTATTTTCAGAAAAGTTCAAAAACTTATGGCGCTTGCAACAAGCAGCAATGAACATGAAGCTGAACAGGTCATGATCAAGTCACGAGAACTACTTGTAGCCCACAATATTGAAACGAAGTATATCGGCGCAGTTGATGAAGAAAAAATAATTCTCAAAAGGATATGAAAACAAAAAAAAGAAGATGCAAAAATGCGCTCCATTGCAAGAATTTTGGAAACTTTTTTTGTGAATGTTGTTTACACTCGCGCAGGAGGCTTTATTCATCTTGAGATTTGTGGAGATATGGTTAACATTGAGATTGCTGAATATGTAGCCTGCGTTCTTCAGTGTGAGCTAGATTCACTTTGGACGCAGGCTAAAAAATCTGCTGATTTAAAAGGAGCAATTGCAAAAAACTCATTTTTCTTAGGTCTTGCAAAAGGTTACTGCAATAAGATTCAGGCACTGAAAAGAGAACATGACAGCAATACAGCGCAAGCTTTGATGGTTATCGAAAAAAAGCTAGTCGATGCCAAAGCAATGGTCTATCCTCGTCTGTCATCATCGAAAAGTTCTGCAAGATGTTGTGTCAAGTCGGCTCTCCTTGGAGAACAGATGGGTAAGCAGCTCAACATCAACCCAGCTATCAATAGATCCTCGAATGCTAAGTTGACCTTAGGGATCTCTTAGATGCACTTATAGTAATCTAAAGCAAAACGAGTAAGATAAAGTACATTGGATGTGCCGCTAGCGATGGTAGCGATCAATAAAAAATGGCCTGTAGAGTGCGCAAAGAGGATGCCGGCGATCTGTGCAATATCGCCTGTTAATCGTATGGCATTATAGATAACTCTGTGATGATTGATAAGTTCCATTGAGGCATCTATTGCATCAAGGACTGTACCAAAAAATTCGCATTGGTAGCTTAGTAGAGGTAGGCTTTTAACGGAGTGTGTAAGAAAGGGTAAATTTGCAATGCTTGAAGAGATGTAGCTTAGCCAGTCAATGCCTAAAGTGTTGATCCACACAAGTCCGCTTGCAACATCAGAGAGGCAAAAAAAGACAATACTTGAAAACTTGAGTGGATATCTGTTGTCAGCACCGGAGGCAAGTTCATTCACTTCTGCCACCCAGGTGTAGGCAGAAGGAATCTTTGTGAACACACGAAGTACACGCGTAGTAGGAACGCCTACTGTGGCGTTTAAATATTTGATGACCACATTAAAAAGATGTGTTGTGTCGACTGCAGCTACTTCATTTTGTACTTTTGTGACAAAATGAAGCGTGTGGTGAAAGGTCTCGTATGTGGACTCAAGGATACTGTTCATAGATGGCAAGTTTTAAATGAGGCGCATTATAAAGCAAACTACTATTTTTACATTGATTTTGTAAAAACAGTGAGTTTTTTTTGATAGGCAGCGAGATAAGAGAGTCTTTCCTCTTCAGAGCTTTTATCGATGGCATAGGCCACAAATGGATCTTCAACAGTAAACCCTACCAAGCGCAAAGTGTGATGAATTGGTTTTAAATAGCCAGCAAGTTCGCCATGGACCCCATCACTGCTGTAGGCAGATTGTGAAGATTGCGTTGTGACAACCACAACTGCTTTTCTTCCCTGTAACAGACCTGTTTCAAACCACTTACCTGTGTCGTAGGCAAACCCATTTGCAAAAACGCGATCCATCCAGCCTTTGACAATTGCAGGGGAACTAAAAAACCACAGGGGAAATTGTAAAATGAGTCTTTCGCACACTAACAATTTTTCCTGTTCTGCACGGATATCATCCGCTAGTAGATTGCCAAAGAATGCTTGCCGTTGTGCCTGTGAATAGTTTGTCGAAAGCCCTTTAGTTTCTTTGAAATCGTTCCAATCAGCGACTGCTTTAAACTGCATTTCATAAAGGTCAGAGACCTGCAGCTTGGGAACAGTTGAAAGAACAACTTCTTTCAAAGCATGGTTGAACGAGCAATTTTGGGGATGGGCATAGACTAAAAGTGTGGTCATGATAAAATATCCAGAAGTGGTTTTCTTGCTTCAGGGCCATAGACCACCGTTCCGATGGGAATGGCACCTTTGATTGCTTCTGAAATTTTAGCTACCCATAGTGGTCCAAAACCACCGCACAGCTCAATCATTTGTACGCCCTCTTCGACAAGTTTTTTGGCAACGGTGATCACCTCTTCCTTTTTGTGTATATCTATGCCGATAGCCTTAAATCGACACTGCTCTGATTGTAGCTCCGTCGTATGCTTTTGCGGATCAAAGCCTGGAGATAAAAAAATATAAGCCCAGTAATGAAGTGCCATTTTTCCCTCTTTCCTTTTACTTAAAAATATGTTGTTTTTGAGCTCATATCAAAAAATGATTTTATTTGCATCTAAAGTTCTTGCCATTGGTAGATAGATGATTTAGAGTGCGATTAATTTTTTATTAACGCGATGTGCGAGTTTTAATTGCGTGTCTAGCCTGTCGCAGCCTGACTCCAATATCAACAAACTTGCACATCACGTTTATTAAAAATTAACCATCGGTGTACTATGAGTCTAGAGACAGTTAGAGTTTCAACTATTGCATCACATGAACAGTTTCGTGATAGTAGCTTATTTGAGACAGAACGTCCAAGAGCTGGTTTTTCATTGCAACCTGCAACAGCTCCTGTGCAAGAAAATAAAATGCAACCACAGGCAATTGTTTTTCTGGCACTAGAAAGAATTCTTGCTCCTAAAAATGAGATTTTGGTAGAGGGAGCAGTCTCATCAAGTAAGCCTACAGACAAGGTTCAAAGCCTTGATGAGCAAGCAGTTGAGAAACTCCAGTCTCTGATTACAAGAGCGGCACAGATCTATACTACAGTTGGGGTTGTGATCATCGCTCCTAAAAAACTAGCACTCACAGTTGATGCGTTGAAAAGCCAGCTTTTTGCAAAGCATGCTGTGAAAGAGCAGATTATCGGAGCGATTGCCAGAGGTGAGACGTTCACCGGACACTTTGCAGAGCTTTCATTAGAAGAGCCAAATGACGATCATCTCATTGGAGAGTGGCTGAGTAAGAATTTCACACGTAAGGTCTATCAGTTGGTGATTATTGGTAGATCTGCGGCTCCCAGCTTCCCTTTTCATTTTGTCCCGGC
>JAHFTM010000164.1:3601-5008 GCA_023269335.1 Chlamydiia bacterium | reverse complement strand
TGATTTCTGATCTTCTCAAGACTGCTGAGTATGATAAAGACGTTGATGTGTGGACACTAAAAAAACGTATTACGGTTATGGAACAAATCCGTTCTGTGAATGTTGCAAAAGTTGTAACAGATAGTTTTGGCAATGCCATCTACTTTTCACGCAGCCCAATTCCTTACTACCGAGATGAGCCGCTTGAAGCGTGTGAATTCTATAAACATGTTGGTCTGTATGCGTTTTCAAATCGCGGGCTTAAAAGTATTAAGGGTATTCCTCCTGGTCCACTTGAGCGCGCAGAAAAGCTTGAGATGCTACGCTTTTTAGAGCTTGGGCTTAAAATTCGTTTGCATGAGACTCTGTTTGAGGTGAGAGGTATTGATACTCTTGAAGATTTACGTTGTGCAGAAATATATGCGCAATCGCTGAGAATTTCTGTTTCTCATTAGATATAAAGCTTGAACGGTCTTATAGAATTTGTTTCTGATCGAACTATCTTTGCACTGGAGATATTTTTTATAATATCTCCAGTGCAGTTATTTTCTCCTTGCAACCCATACTTTTGACTTTTCTAAAAAGTCTTTTACTCTGGCAGGTCCTAAAGGCTATGTCTACGTATCTTTGACTGAAGCATTTTGCTGTTAAAAACAGGCTGTACGTAGATTATTTAATAATAGGAACAGTTATGATAAGACGCTTAATCGTTCGCGCCGTACTGGCTCTTAGTGTGTTTTTTTGTGTATCTGTGGTAAGTAATGCGCAAGCGCCTACTCAACAAGCAACATTACCCGCCTACATGAGTCTTGGTGTCATTGACCTTAAAGAGTCTGTAAAAGTTGCACAAAATAACTTTGAAGACATGTATTTTCAAACATTGCTTCAAGATGAAAAATTCTTTGATGACGCTTACAACAATAACCTTGTTATTTCCTCAGAAATGAACTGGGATTTTGCTAAAAATGGCGTTATTTTTATGAAACTTCTCGATTTCTTGGAAAAGAAAGATGATCAAGACGCTAAGCAAATGCTTGCAAAGCTCAATGAGCTCTTTTATCTGATATTTCATCGCCACCTTTCTCATTGTGATTTACCGAGAGAAAAGCAGGTAGATCTGGTACATGCGTTGCACTATCTCTTTAATGTTAAAAATTCTAAAGATGAGCCAATTCTACGGTCACATCTTACGCGTATTTTTATCTATGCCATGATGACTGAGGTTATGGGTCTTCATTACCACGAAAAGAAAGAGATTCTATTTTTTGCTTATGAAGATTTTAGAAAAGTTTTGAAATCGACTGTGGATGGTTGTGTTGACAAGGCAGTAATTCTAGGATTTATTGATACATTTATTAATGATTTTTCCGCCTACGGCATAGCAGAGCCAATAATTAGAGAAAAGAATGTTAAGCGTTGGATAATTTG
>JAHFTM010000164.1:0-3576 GCA_023269335.1 Chlamydiia bacterium | reverse complement strand
CCTTTGCTACTACGTTAACGTCAAATTCAAAACGTGGGAGCAATTTAAAGATAAAGTGAACGAACTTGTCGCGTCTATGACAGAGACCTTCTCTGAATCATCCATGGAATATTTGATCAAACCAATGGTTAAGGAAACCTTTGATGAGGCTGAAAAGCGTGGTGCTACAATGGGTAAAAATCTTGCTGCTGGTATGACAGAAGGCTTGGTCTATGAAGACGTTGATGCTCCTGAGGTAGACATGCGTAAGAAGCGTCCTAATAGAAATACTGCAAAATTAGCTCAGGGCATGGGTAAGAATCTGGTTGATGGTATTGCTTATGAAGATGAAGATGCTCCAAAGCCAGCTAAGAAGCGTAAATCTAGTCAAGCGACTAAAGACTTAGCTAAAGGATTTGGTGCTGATCTTGCTGTGGGTCTTGCGACCAAGGCCGCCGGCTTAACACATGAAGCACTTAGAGGCATTGTTGAAGAGCCTACAAAAGAAGAAAAACGTGATTTAGTTGCGGCTAAAAGAAAAGCTGCGAGGGATGCTAAAAAGGCTGCTGAAGAGGCACTGGCAGATGGAGAGGTACGTTCTGATGATGATGAAGAAGTCGTTGATGAGCTAAAACCAAAGCCAAGCAAGTATGCTAAACGTCTTTTAAGAATGGCAGGTGCTGAGGCTGGTCTTGCATTATTAGATAATGTGGAAGATCTCAATGTTGATATTGATAATCGCCTTGTTGGTAAAGTGAAATGTAAGGTTAAGTCTCACGCTGATCGTTTAAAAGATAAACGAGCTAAAGATGTTCTTGCAGAAAAAGAAATAGAAGAAGAGCATGCTTCAGATGATGGAAAACCAGCTGTAGCTCCTAAAAAAGGTCGTGGTAAGGGAGGGCGGGGTGCAAAGCCAGCTGCAGAGGATAAGGGCGATGGCGATATGGCAATTGATGGGCTGGCGGATGCTGGGAGTGGGGATGTGTCTGTGGTGCGTGGTACTGTGAAACCAAAACCAAAGCGTGGTGGTGCAAAATTGGGTGACGCATCGCCAAAGCCTAGTGGTGTAAAGCCAAGTGCTGTGCCAGCTCCAAAACCTGCCACTGGCAGTACGGCAACAAAGTCTGTTGATGATCGGTCTCGTTGGAATCCATCAAGACTCTTGTGGTGATAAAAGGTAACAACAGCTGTTTTTAATATTAGCTTTCGGAATAAATACAGTTAGGTGTAGTTGTGAATTATAAATATTTTAATTTTATACTAGCAATTAATATAGTTCTTTCATTATTCAATGCGCCTCTTTTTGGTGGAGAACAAACAGTAATGGCCGAGACGGTGGTTGCGCAGGTCGTAGTGCCGACAACTCAACGTTTTATGGAGTATTTGAAAAACGTTACCATCGTTCTTAATACTGCAGATCAGCTTTCTGAAAAAAAAGAATTTAGGTTAGATCATATCGCTAAAACAGCCGTGCTTATGCTAAAGTCTGATGAGCTTTTTGGGCGCGGTGCATTTGCTCAGATGCCAGCACTAAAAATTCAATTTTATGCCATTTTCAATAATGACGATTCGATGGTCTGGCCAACTCCTGCATTGGTGCGTGCTTTACGAGAAGCTTTAGACGACTATGAAAAGGATATTATAGAGAGTTGTGCTTCGGTATTTTCGACATCTGATCTTGATTGCGAAGCCGGTGCTACTATCAAGGCCCTGCATGATGAACTTATGAACCATGTCCTTGTAGATGATTTTTTTGATTTCTCTATCTTGGATAACGTAGTTGATATGGTTGTGGCGCGGCCTACTGAATTTGCAAAAACCCATCCATATATCACTGCAGTTGGAGCAGGAGCTCTTCTTTTGGCTCTTGGTAGTATTTGTTGCCTGCCTAGAGATATTGAATCAGTAGGTCCAGATGCATTAGATAGTGAAGAGGGTGATGAAGATTCTGCAACTGAAGAAGCAGAAGATACGCTGATGCCTATTTCTAGATCAAAGCCGGTAAAGCAAACTGCTAAGGAACGATCGATTCAGGATTGGATGAGTCAGGTAGTTGCACCAGAAGTGGGTGAGGATGAATTGTTAGAATCAAGCGATGAAGATATTGTAACGCCTGAAGATCAAAAAATTTCTAAAAAACAGAGAACATCAACTTCTAAATCAGCAGCTAAATCTTTTAAGAAATCAACAACAGTTAAAGTTAAAAAAGTTGCTAATTCTAAGACTGTTGCTTCTAAGCCGATAGCAAAAAAAAGTAAGGGTAGTCGAGTTAGAGTTGAACGAGAACTTTTTCCTGCTGTTGTTAAGCCTGTAGATAAAAAAACTAAAAAAGCTCCAAAGCCAATTGTGCCTTCTGTAGAAGGGTTAGCAAAAAACACTGTAGTTTCTGTTTTACCACCAAAAGCTCTAGCTCCAGTTCCTAAAAAAACTAAAAAATCTCCAGATTCTAAGCCAGCTATCAAACTCCCAGTTACACCGGTGATTGTTAAAGCAGGAAAAAAAACTGTTGCTCCGGTGGTTGGCACATCAGGAAAAATTCTAGCGCCTAAGCCAGCGCCTAAGAAAGTTTTGGCTGGCATTAAGCCTAAACTCCCCGTTTCTAAGCCACCAACTAAAACCCCGGCTCCTCCAGTAAACTTTGGTGCAGGAAAAAAGGCTGTTGCTCCGGTACGTGATGAAGGTGATGCTGACATGGCAGAAGATGGTCCAGCACCTTTGCTTTCAGCGCTTTCAATTACAGTATCTAACCCAGAAGGCACGAAGTCTTCGGCGAGTACTATGGCTAAAGCTCCAAGTCCTAAGCGAAGTCCTAAGCCCTCAATAAAAACTCCAAGTTCTTCGGGGGATTCTGAGGCAGGAAAAAAACCTGTTGCTCCAACTGGAGACCCAGGAGTTTCTAATACAGGACCTGTTGTTGTGCCGGTACCTAGCGTTAAAAAAGATGAACCGGAAATAAAACCTGGTTGGTTTTCGAATCCACTAAAATGGAATTGGCATTTACCTGGGCGTGGTGATGGAAAAACACAGAGAATGATAGCATTACAAAACAGGAAAATATAAAATCCCTAGCGCTTAAACTTTTTTTAATTGACAATGCGGGGCAAACATCCTAAAACTTTGGGTGCTTGTCCCGCTGTTTCATTTTTAACCAAGGTAGAATTAACATGAAAATAGGCGCTGCTACGCCCATAAAAAAAGGGCGATTGGAAGTTGTTTGTGGGTCTATGTTTTCTGGTAAGACCGAAGAACTAATGCGTAAGATCAAGCGGTCTGAATATGCGCGTCAGCGGGTTCTTGTGCTTAAGCCACAAATCGATAATCGTAAAAGTGTTACCTGTATTGTCTCGCATGATGGTAGATCTAGAACTGCACATGCACTTGATAGCTCTGACGTTGCCATACAATCGGTGATTGAATTTGCGCAAGCATTTGATGTCATTGGGATTGATGAGGTTCAATTCTTTCCAGATGAGATTGTACGTGTTATTGGCAAGCTGATAGAAATGGGCAAACATGTTGTTGCGGCAGGGCTTGACTTAGATTTTCGTGGTGAACCATTTGGCATAATGCCATATCTTTTGGCAATCGCCGATGATG
>JAHFTM010000163.1 GCA_023269335.1 Chlamydiia bacterium | reverse complement strand
AAAAAATGGAGGACGCCTTGGAAGCAATTGCAAAAGAGGTGAGTTGTCTAGATTTGTTTAAATTCAATCCTCAAGATCTGGCGCTGTTAGCCAATGGCTTCTCAAAACAAGAGGGTGAAAGCATAGAAAATGCCTTGAGAGTGGTTGCAGAAGATATAGGCTGTCGAGCGTTGTCAATATTCAATTCTCAAGATTTGACGCTGCTAGCCAATAGCCTCTCGAAACAAGAGGGTGAATATATAGAGAATGCTTTGAAAGCAATTGCAGAAGAGGTGAGTTGTCGAGATTTATCAACATTTAACGTGCAAGATATAGCAAATATCCTTTTCGCCTTCACACAACGCGATTTATTGGATCATCCTGCTTATCTAAAAGTACTTCATGCAGCATGCAGGCTATTAGAAGACCCTCAGGTTGTATTTGGGAATGAAGAGTATACACAGCTGCTACAAGTAAAACTGTTTCTTCAGTATCAAAAACCAGAAATTCTACACAAAATGTCGCCTCAGGCAAGTCTTTATTTGGATGATTTTGAACAGAATTTTTCCAGGCAAGTTCCTCAATCGTCCGTCATGCATCAAAAAGTAACAGAACAGTTAAAACGGCTCTATCCAGACCAGCAGATTTTAAGTGAGCAGTATTTGGCAGCGACATTCCTGGATATAGTTATTCCTGAGAAAAAGATTGCTATTCATGTCAATGGTCCTTTTCATTACATCAAGGGCACACAAGTTCTTAAAGCGGATTCAGCATTTGCGGAAAAGCTGACAGAAAAAGTGCTTCAGCAGATCAACATGCACTCAATCGTTATTCCCTACTGGGAGTGGGGTTCGCACAGCACGGAAGAACAAAAAAATAAATATTTACAAAGCAAAATAAATGTATCTACAGCATCAAAAATAGATGTGTAGTTTTCACAAATTCGGGTACGTTCACGTACCCAATTCTTCATTCACGATGTGTATATAGCTGATGGTTTGACCATGTTCTGGAGCGATGAATTGTGTATATTCGATATTTAATAAAGTGAGATGCTCTCTAAGATGTTGCACAGGATCATTGAACCCTTCGTTGGCAAGTTGAAATGTTCCAAAATGTGTGCCGATACTTAATTTTGAGCCTAGATCAATGTGCGTCTGAATAGCTTCAGATGGGTTCATGTGCTGCTTTTGCATAAACCAGCGAGGCTCATAGGCTCCTATCGGCAGTATACTGATGTCCATTTTGCCGTAGCGTCTCCTTATTTCTTG
The DNA here is from genome assembly GCA_023269335.1 of Chlamydiia bacterium. Taxonomy (GTDB): domain Bacteria; phylum Chlamydiota; class Chlamydiia; order Chlamydiales; family FEN-1388; genus JAHFTM01. The sequence goes on along the minus strand of JAHFTM010000163.1, from coordinate 3,769 downwards.
AAAGTGATTGTTATAACCTGTGTCACCAGCAAAGAAGATCTTAAGATGTTTTGAGGTGATGAGATAGCCACCCCAAAGAGTCTTACAATGATCAAAAGGAGTTCGTCCAGACCAGTGTTGAGCAGGCGTTAAAGTGATCGATTGAAATGTGTTGAGGCTGTGAGTTTGCCACCAGTCAAGCTCAATAATGCGGCTGACTCCTTCCGCTTCGAGTTGTTTGCCATTGCCAAGAGGAACAATAAAAAGTGGCGCATCTCTTTTCCAAAGCATGCGTATGGAAGGTAAATCCATATGGTCATAATGGTTATGGCTAATGACGACAATATCAATTTTAGGTAGGCTTTCAAAAACAATGCCTGGAGGCCGCACACGTTTTGGTCCTAGCCATGAAACTGGGCTTACGCGTTTTGAAAAAATCGGATCTGTGATGATGTTGAGTCCTTCTAGTTGGACGAGGTGCGTTGCATGATTGATGAATGTGATGAATGCTTCATGTTCTCCAACTGAATTTGGTAATTCTGGAATGGTTGAATTTTTTGTTTTACATGGCCACTTTGTAGCACCACCCTTTAGTTTCCACTGCAGCACATCCAAGAGTTTGTTTCTGCCTTTAAAATCAGTATTCACATTATAAAAATGTGCGCCATCGAAGTGATCAGTCACTGGATAGAGAGTATCAGAGGAGATATTTTCCATAAATGAGATGCAAAAAATAAAGTTGAAAATATACTGTTTCGGTGTACGGGTTAGTATAACAAAAAACAACTTTTAGGAGTGCTGATTTTATAATTGCAGTTATCTAATTATTTTATCCTTTACTCTTTAAGGAGATTTCGTTAAAAAAAATTTTTACTTAAGAGATAGATATGCCAACCCCATTTGAACGTGTCACACTCATTCGTTTGCATGAATCTTTGTGGTCATATAGCGTTGCAGAAAAAAAAGCGCCTTCTACAAATGAAATTCGCTTGCAGACGCCACATTGGGTAGCTGCTGAAAAGGCCTACAGACTAGCACATTTTGCCACACAGCATCTGGATCAGGCACAATTTGCATGCAGATGCGATCTCACCTTTGAAACTGTCGATAGAGCACTTGCAGGGCGTTGGAAAATTGTTTGGCAAAAAGAAAATTTTAAATTTTTTCATCGCATCTTACAGTGGTTTCCTTTCACCAGAATGATAGCTAGTAAAAAAATTGCTCACATTCATATTTTGCCTGCAGATCAAAACACAGAAATATCAGTTAAAAAGATGTCTCAGGCATATGCTGAAATGCCACATCAAACTTTACAACTTTCTCATTCTTTGGAAACGAAAAAGAGACTTTTTAGTCTAAGTTTTACCGATCCTTTCACTAAGCTTGCAGCGCTTGCCTTCCAAACGATAGAAACGATATTTCAAGCAGAGCGTAAAATCAAAGGCTCATTCCGTTTTGTACTTGATGATAAAGATATTTTGCATCTTGTGCCTATTGCTTCGATTCCATCCGAAAAAGAAAAGCAGGAAAATAAAAAGGCAGTTGCAGCTTTTCAGGACTTTGCAATTTCTGAATATGGAAAGGAAAATGTACACTATATTGAACAAGCCTATGGTTTTTATTTTTCGCAGATGATCGAAAGAGGTGAAGCGCTACTTCCAGATCACATCTTTAAAACGAATATCGGCGCTAACACTTTTCTTTTAAGCCACATCGAACTTTTTTATGAAAAACTTGCCAAAACACATGCAAAACGGAAATTAGATCTGCAGGAATTTTCAGTACGCGAATTGAGGGGAATTGTAAGGGGAGTAGGCTCGCCAAAAGCGCTCTTAAATCTTCTAGGAAAGAAGGCGCCAGCTAGCTTCAAACAACTTTCCTGTCAACAGGCCAGTGCAGTTATCTCTCTGTTCATGCCTACGGCTGAAGAAAGAGAGCTTGCTTATACGGGCCGTAAAATACGACATCGCGCCATTTGGGGTTGGTCTGAAGATGACGAGTGCCAAAGAGAAAATCCAGCTGCGGATCTCTTCGAGCTTTTGCATCTTTTTTCCGATCTTGAGAAAAGTAAAGTGGAGCATTACTACGAACTCATTGCTCATGTTGTAGCAAAGAAAAATCTTTTTGCAAGCTACATTGTAGATGATAAAATCGTTATCTTTCCGGGTCTTTTACTGCCAGCTCCCTATTCAGATGACGGAAATAAGCGTTGGTATTACAGCGAGGCTATTGTTTCAGATCAAGAAGGGAATTTTAACTATGTGCTTTTAGGAGCAAGCCCTGCCTTCGATCTACCGATGATCAAACTGTATCGTAACACTGTCTCAGAGTGTAATAACATTGATTGGCTTGGTTCGATAAAAGCAGATCTAAACCCTTACGGCTCGCCAGGGCCTCTTAGTCCTGACAAGGCAAGTAATTATGAAAAAGCTGATATTGAAAGTCGTTCACTTGCCTTATGGGCAGGTTATCTCGTTATGTATCAAAAACTGAAAGAGCAGGATGAAAAGAGGGCGCTTGTAGCGCTACGCTATGCTCTTGTTGAATACATGCGTGCACCATTTACAAAAGAAGCTATGCCGCAGCTTTGTGGCAAAGAAGCTATTTATCATTTTTTACTTGCTGAGGCAGAGCAAGCAGGCGAGATGCCACATCAAAAAATCGCAAGTGACATTGCTTTTGTTGGCCACAGCTTAGGGGCCACTTTGAGTGAGTACTATCTTGCAAAAACACCAAACCGCATTCCTATTCCAGGACACTCTTTTATCTGTTATTCTGCCAATGCTCCAGCAATTGATGATGCGCTTGATATTGCTTTCATGGAGTTTGGCAGGAGGCATAAAGTACTCTTTGAAACTCTCAAGTGCCATTACAAAATTATTCGCCAGTTTGAGTATGGTGATATTTTTGCTCAAGGAGGTGGCACGCACCTTGGAACATCAGGCTATCGAGATGATGATGCTGTGTGGCTGGATGAGCAAAACTACGTCTTCAAGCCGCATGATGAAGCTGAAGCATTAGCGATTACTACCTTGCCTACTCATGGTCGTAGAATGGGCGGCGCCATTCAAGATCAAGACTATACGCTTGTTCCAATTAGCCCATCTGAGCTTTATGAATTTGATCATGCTTGGTGGCTCTCATCTGATTTACAAAAGATATTCGGTTTTCGCATTCTTCAAAGTCCCGAGTTTACTGAAAGATTCAGAAAGCTTGTGGGACGGTTGATGCAGCCGCTGTTTGCTGTATGGGAAAAGAAGAATGAAAGGGTAAGTAAAAAGATAGTCAACCGTGATGAAAAAGGTGTTTTGTATGCGCGCTATCAGGGCATAGTTTACAAATCTCTAACAACAGCAGTTCAAGCCTCTATTCCACAAGGAGATTCCATACACTTTGGTCTTAAAGAAAAGTGATGGGTTGCTAGGTATCTTTGCAAGCCTTTCTTCTGCTTGTGCAGCTGTAATTCGCTTTGCTGGGTCAAGTGTAAGTAGCTGTGAGATTATCTGCCTGTAGGCAAGCTCCCCTGCTGAATCGGCACATTGAAGTTTAGTTTTTACCTCAGAAAAGTGTTTTTTAAAGAGCTGCTTTGCGAGGTGATGATCAGGGGTCTTTTGAGCGAGGGATGTCAGTTCTCGAGACCAAGGGATTTTCTCTAGAAACTCAAATTTTAAAAGTGCACAGCCGAGAGCCCAAACGTCGCTTTGGCGCTCATCACCAGAAAATTGAACAAGTCCTGCCATTTCGGGTGTGGTGCTTTCAGGAGATCCGTTTAGGGCACGAGCTTGATTCA
>JAHFTM010000162.1 GCA_023269335.1 Chlamydiia bacterium | reverse complement strand
AAGCTAACAGAGCAGTTAACGTATGACGAGGCTGTGCGAGTGCTGAAACTCGCCAACAACTTTTTCATTATGAAGAAAGAGCTAGCTGAAAATCCTTTGCGCGAACCTGCAGGTAAGCCTGTAGATCTTTTTGAGATACTCCAAGTGCTTGTCCACTCTGACAAACCATTTTCCGAGAACCTACCTATTTCAAAAGGGCCATCTAGGACTATCTACGTAGAACAACCTACATGAATCAGCTGATAGACTTTTCGCTTTGGCAAGTGATGTTCTTTAGCAACTTCTTTGATGGCGATATTAAGTGATACGTTATGTGTGTTTTGATAGTCGCTTACAAGTTGTTGAATGGCAGCAGGGTCAAGCTCTGTCAGAGGGGTTTGATTCGATGAAGAGTGAGAGAGTGCGGTTTTGCCACTGATCAGCAAAACAATCTCCCCCTTCACTTTTGTTTCTGTGAAAATATGGGCAAGCTCGTGAGCGCTTCCTCTGTAAAGGGTTTCAAATTTTTTCGTCAGCTCCCTTGCCACACACACTTTTCGCGCCTCGTCAAGTGAAGCTACTTGTTGAAGGGATTTGGCAATGCGCTCTGGCGACTCATAGCAGATGGTTGTGCCTGGGTACTCTAAGGCTTCTTTTAAAAGAGAAACAAGTGCACCTTTTTTGCGTGGAAGAAAGCCGATGAATTGAAAGGGGACTGCTTCGAAGCCTGCTATGGTAAGAGCGTAGAGAAGCGCCGAGGCGCCTGGTATGGCTACAATGTTGATTTCTTCAGCTATACAGCGCTGCACAAGCCTTGCGCCCGGATCGCACACAAGCGGCGTGCCAGCATCAGAGACAACGGCAATTTGTTTGCCATTCAATAAATCACGAATGACTTCATCTTCTTTTTTGGCTTCGTTGAACTCGTGGAAGCTGACAAGTTTTTTTTCGATATTATAGTGTTTCAGTAAGTGGAGGCTATGTCTTGTATCTTCGCAGAGGATATAGTCACAGTTTTTCAGTGTGTCGATTGCTCGAAAGGTAATATCTTGTAGGTTGCCGATAGGCGTTGAAACTATGTATAACAGAAAATACTACCTGAGAGGTTGTCAAAAAACAAGGTGGCACCCAGATTCGAACTGGGGAATGGAAGCTTTGCAGGCTTCTGCCTTACCACTTGGCTATGCCACCGGAAAAAAGAGACACTAAATGTGGTAATGAATATAGCCGCCTTGCAAGTTGATTTCAATACAAAGATAAGCCAAGAGACAAAATTTACAAGATCTGAACATAGACAAACAAATTACAAAATGAGTGAGAGAACAGGATGGACAGGATCGCCTTCGGCGGCAGGATACGCAGAGAAAAAATAAAAAAATTACCAAAATAGCTTGTGAGTATATCCTGCCGGCTTGTCGATCCTGCATATCCTGTAATTTACTAATCTTGTGGGAAGAAGAGAGAGAAAGACTGATTGTAAACTCGAAAGCTTGCAATCAGTTAGCGAAATGAGTGAGAGAACAGGATGGACAGGATCGCCTTCGGCGGCAGGATACGCAGAGAAAAAATAAAAAAATTACCAAAATAGCTTGTGAGTATATCCTGCCGGCTTGCCGATCCTGCATATCCTGTAATTTACTAATCTTGTGGGAAGAAGAGAGAGAAAGACTGATTGTAAACCCGAAAGCTTGCAATCAGTTAGCGAAATGAGTGAGAGAACAGGATGGACAGGATCGCCTTCGGCGGCAGGATACGCAGAGAAAAATAAAAAAATTACCAAAATAGCTTGTGAGTATATCCTGCCGGCTTGCCGATCCTGCATATCCTGTAATTTACTAATCATGTGGGAAGAAGAGAGAGAAAGACTGATTGCAAACCCGAAAGCTTGCAATCAGTTAACAATAAGAAATTATGACTTCGCTGAATCAGCTGTCTTTTCGTGCTTTTTGCCAGATCCATCTTCACAGGATTTGTGGCAAGCTGCTAAACAGTTGCAAGCTAAAACGATCGCCAGAATTTGTAAACATGCTTTCATAACATACTCCTTAAAATTAGGGATTCCCATGTATTCTTCCTTTTAATTAGCGGGTGAGATTTTCGCAATAAAAATTTTAATCGAAATGTAATTTTTGTAATTTTCGAGAGTACATTTGGATAAAAACTGATGATTTCAAAGCGCAAGTTATGTCAATATCACAGCAGATACTATGGGGTTTTTATGGTCGAGTATGCGTTACAGCAAATCTGCGCATGGATGGATGCGAAAATTGATGAAAGAAAAAGCTCCTTAGATACTTTCAAGCCATTTTCAGGTGTAGCTGTTGACACTCGCCATGTACAGCCAGGAAACCTCTTTTTCGCACTCAGTGGGCAAAAAACTGATGGCCATCACTTTTTGAATGAAGCTGCTGCCAAAGGTGCTACAGGCGCAGTTGTCAAACGTTCATTTTATGAAGAGGCTCGTGATAGTGTTCCTCAACTTACTCTTTTGTACGTAGACGATCCCTTGTTAGCTTTGCAAACAGCAGCTAAAAAGTGGTTGGAACATTCTTCTGCACGCGTTATTGCCATCACTGGATCGCTTGGAAAAACCTCAACGAAGGGCTTTTTATTTTCTCTTTTGCAAAGTAAGTACAAGGTAGCTACTACAAGTGGGAGTAAAAACTCGCAAATAGGCTTGGCGCTTGCCATTTTAAACGAAACAAAGGGTGTGGAAGACTATCTTATTTTAGAGATGGGGATGAGCGAAAAAGGCCATATTCAAAAGCTTGTCGAGATGGCCCCACCGCATCTTGCTCTCATCACATCGATTGCTCTTGTGCATGCTGAAAATTTTCATGAGATTAGCGATATTGCGCAAGCTAAAGCCGAAGTATTTTCACATCCAAAAACAGAGTGTGTGATTCTCAACAATGATACGCGCTGTGTGTCAGATCTTTTGCAAATGGTGCGCTGTAAAAAAGAGAGCTACTCGCTGCAAGAAGGTGCAGTAGTTAAATGGAAGATGAAAATTGAAGCAGATTGCCTGGTGGTTACAGAAGACTGCATAGAAATAATTTTGCCGAAAGTGAATATGATGGCTGAGCATATGTATGGAAATTTACTTGGTGCGATCAGCTGTGCAAGAGAGCTGGGAATGAGTTTTGAAGAGATAAAAGTGGCTTTGAAGGAGATAACGTTACCGGAAAGAAGATTGCAGGAAGTAGAGAAGAAGGGCGTTACTTTTATAAATGATGCCTATAACGCTGCTGAAGACTCAATGAAAGGTGCTCTTGATGCTATGCGTCAAAAAAAGTGCGCTGGAAGAAAAATTGCTGTTTTAGGCCACATGCGCGAGCTTGGAAAATTTTCAGATGGCTGCCATAAAAGCGTTGGAGAATTTGCACTTACCTGCGTTGATCAGGTAATTTCGATTGGAGAAAATGCTGGCCCTCTTGTAAAGGTGTGGCAGGAGGCTCAAAGACCTGTGGAATGGTTTTTGCAATTTGAGGAACTTTTCTGTTATTTACAAAATGAAATTTGTGAGGGTGACCTTGTGCTTGTCAAGGGAGCTCGTACGCTAGAATTAGAACGTATAATCGATAGATACTGACATGATTTTTCTTATTTTAAAGTTTTTGCAAGACACCTTAGGTGTGCATGTGCCGGTTATATTTTTCAATACATCCACGCGAGCAATTCTTGCTTGTATTACGGCCATTGTCATGACCTTTTTATTTGGAGCTAAGTTCATTAAAAAGCTTTATGAGTTAAAAATAGGTCAACCAATACGTGAGGAGGCAGGTTTTTTGCTTGGACAGCTACATAAAAACAAAAAAAACACTCCCACCATGGGTGGTATACTGCTTATCTTCGCAGTTTCAGTGAGTCTTCTTTTATGGATGGATCTTTCCTCTGCCGTCACTTGGATTTTGTTTTTTACAAGCGTAATTTTGGGATTACTCGGCGGCTATGATGACTATTTAAAACTTCGTTACAAAAGTGCAAAAGGGCTATCGGCAAAAAAGAAGCTGTTCGTACAGTTGTCTTGGGCCCTTTTAATAATTGCCTATCTGCAAATTCCTCAGCTGTCGCAGGTGATTGAGTCTTATATCGGCATCAAAGCACCCTTTGCTAAAGAATTTTCTGAAGGTAAAGTGGAGCTACTTTCCCTGCACGACTATACCAGTCGCTTATATATGCCCTTTTTAAAGGAGCCGTTTGTAATTTTCTCAGGGATTGGTTTGCTTTTACTTTGGGCCTTTTTATCGTTTGTGATTGTCGGTGCCTCTAATGCAGTGAACCTGACTGATGGGCTGGATGGGTTAGCGACAGGGCTGATGATCTTCGTGGCAGCAAGCCTTGGCATTGTGGCTTTTTTATCCAATAACGTTGATACCGCAGCCTACTTCAATATTCTCTATATCGAAGGAAGCGGGGAAGTTTCCATCTTTTTAGCAGCCCTTGTCGGTGCCTGCCTAGGCTTTTTATGGTATAACTGCTCCCCTGCGCAGGTTTTCATGGGTGATATAGGCTCGCTTTCTTTAGGGGGAATGATAGGGGTGAGCTCTATTCTTCTTGGTAGAGAGTTTTTTTTGGGCTTAGCAGGCATTCTCTTTGTTGCCGAAGCGCTGTCTGTGATTATCCAGGTAGTAAGCTATCGCTATCGCAATAAGAAGCGAGTGTTTTTATGCGCACCACTCCACCATCATTTCGAATATCTTGGTTGGGCAGAGACAAAAGTAGTGTGCCGTTTTTGGATCATAGGATTTCTTTTTAGCATTATCGCTTTGTCTTCAATCAAATTTCAATAATACAAAAGAGCATAAAATTTAGGTGGTATGGAAAAAGTAGTTGTTTTAGGGCTTGGCATGAGTGGGCTTTCAGCCTGTCGCTTTCTTTTAAAGAAGGGCTATTTTATTTTAGCCTGTGATGACAAACTTGAAGCTGCAAAACAGAAAAAAGAGGCCGCTTTTCTTTTAGAAGAGTCACACGTAGCACTCGTTTCTAAAGATGAATGCCTCACACAACTTGAAACGATTGCATTTTTAGTGACATCACC
>JAHFTM010000161.1 GCA_023269335.1 Chlamydiia bacterium | reverse complement strand
CTTCGTGAAGAGATACGCTTACAGCTGCAAAAAAATATTGGCTACTTCGGTGATTTCACCTTTTCCCTCTCCCTCTCCCCCTCTTAATCTTTGCGCTGCGAAAGATGTGAAAGAATACGCGCCGCATCTTGACGCCCAACGCCCTTCACTTTACAAAGCTCCTCAACTGATTTTTCTTGAATGGCCTTCACACTGCCAAATGCCATAAGAAGGCTTCTTTTCTTTGTAGGCCCTATGCCTGGAATATCATCTAGAGCGCTCTTAATCAGCGCTTTTTTGCGCGTCTGCTTATGAAAGGCTATTGCAAAGCGATGCGCTTCATCGCGAATCATCTGCAAAAATTGTAGCAGTTGTGAGTGTCTATCCAGCATCAGAGGCTCATCAAGCCCAGGACAGAAAAGCATCTCCTGCGTCAGGCCTTTATCATGGCGGCTCTCTTCTTTTGCTATAGCAATGACATCAGAAGAGATCATACCAAGCTCTGAGAGCAGCTGGCAAGCTATGCGATAATGCCCTTTCCCACCATCAATAACGATCAAATCTGGAAGCTCATTTTCCTTTTTAGCTTCGCTAAAGCGTCGGGTCAGCACCTCTTTCAGCATCGCATAGTCATCGCCTGTCTTGACTGTTTTGATATGATACTTGCGATAGCCAGCAGCATACTTTTCACCATTGACAAAGACAACTTGCGCTGCAACAAGCGAGCTGCCGGCAATGTGCGAGTTATCAAAGCATTCAATGCGCCTTGGAAAGTGTGCTAAATTCAACTTTTCCTGCAAAAGAATGAGCTCTTTTTCTTTCACTTCCCTTTTGTCTTTTTTAGCCTGGAAGCGCGCTTCAGCATTCATCAGGGCAAGCTCAAGAAGTCTTTTTTTCTCGCCCTTCTGCGGTGCAGAAAGTTCTACTTTTACATCTCTTGCATCAGAAATAATTTCGGCTATAATTTCAAGATCGTTAATAGGAATAGAACTTGAGATGAGCACTTGGCGACCCATAAGCTCATCTACTTTCAGATAGTGTTGCAAAAGAAAAGAGTGCAAAAGTTCCGTGTCATCTTCAACAATATTTTCAAACTCAAAATGGCGAAAGTCCATCAACTTTGAGTCTCGATACAGAAGCTTTGTGATGACTACATCCTGATTTTTACGGTACAGCGCAATCACATCCACACTGTCAGCTGATATCGCCTCTACATTTTGTGTGTCTTGGACTGTTTCAAGCGCACGAATTTTTTTCAAATAGAGAGCTGCTTTTTCGAATTCAAGTTCTCTTGCTGCCTCATCCATTTCTTTTTTCAATACTCGTACAAGTTCTTTAGTATGCCCTGAAAGCAGCTTTTTTGCATTCTCAACATTATTCGTATATTCTTTTTCCGAACAGAACTTGACACAGGGGCCAAGACAACGCTTGATTTGATACAAAAGACAAGGACGCTCTCTTCTTTGAAATTCTTCATCAGAGCACTGCCGCAATGGAAAAAGACGGCTTATCAGGTCAAACATAGTCCTGGCTTTTGTAGCATTAGTATAAGGGCCAAAATAGTCTGCGCCTTTGGGCGGCTTGCCTTTGTAGCGCGTAATTGCCATCATAGGATAGTCATGGTTTGTGGTAATTTTTACACTGAGATAGCTTTTGTCATCTTTAAGTAGCACATTATATTTTGGCTGGTAGCGTTTAATGAGGGTGTTTTCTAAAAGAAGTGCCTCTTTTTCAGAGCTGACGATCACTGTATCTATTTGGCGTACGTGTTCTAACAGATAAGGCACCTGCGCTCTTTCGTCACTCCCCTTCTGAAAATATTGCTTGATGCGTGCCTTTAAGTTCACCGCCTTTCCCACATAGAGCACAGCGCCCTTCTCATCTTTCATGAGATAGCAGCCAGGCTTCTTTGGAAACTCTTCTAATTTTGCTTCATCAAAAAGCGTAGAAGAGAGAAAGGAAAAAGTCATGGTGTATTTTGCAGCACATGCAGTGCTTTGGCAGGCATACTTTGTTGCTCATGAAGCACAAGCTGACCACAAGCGGCAGCTATATCATCACCTTTTGTATAGCGGCAGGTATTGACAATATCGCCTTGCGTTAAAATTTCGCGAAAACGACGGACAGCTAAAGGATCGGGCCTTTTCAAACGTAGCCCTTGAACGGGATTATAAGGAATAAGATTCACTGTGCATTGCTTCTCTTTTAAAAGCTTTACCAACTCATGCGCCTCTTGCTCATTGTCGTTGATTCCAGAAAGTAGCGTATACTCAAAGGTCACATCTCTTTTTGTCTTTTTCGCATATTCAAACATTGCTTGCAAGATATCATCGAGTGCATACTGGCGTGCATAGGGAATAATTTTTTGACGTAATTTTTGATTAGGAGCATGCAGCGAGAGCACCAAATTCACTTTAAAATCTTCTTCTGAAAATTTCTGAATGCCTTCAATAACACCAACGGTAGACACAGTGATGCGCCTTTGTGACAGGCCTAACATGTCAGGGTGGATGAGTAGCTGAATAGAGCGCACCACAGCATCGTAGTTACGAAATGGCTCACCCATACCCATGTAAACGACATGTGAGACGCGCTCACCCTTTTTTTCTAGCCAATTATTGATCAGATAGACTTGGGCAAAAATTTCATCCACCTCAAGATTGCGAAATAGTCCTTTCTGGCCAGATGCGCAAAAAGCACAGCGTGCCGGACAGCCTACTTGAGAAGAGACACAAACTGTACGTCTTTGATCTGACATGATCAGCACTGACTCAACGAGGTTGCCATCGTGAAGCTGCCACAAAAATTTAATCGTCTCCCGATCATCCGATTCCTGTAGTTTTTTCAAGGTCATTGAGCTCATTTGCCAGTTACTGGCTAGCTTTTCACGAAGCGCCTTGGAAAAATTTGTCATCTTCGAAAACTCAGTCTCATTTTTTTGGTAGAGCCATTCAACAAGCTGGCGTGCGCGAAATTCCGCCTCTCCCTCTTTTTGAAACCATTGGGTAATCTCTTCCGGGGTAAGTCCTAGTAGATAACTTGTCATGCCATTTCCTTTCTCATAAGATAATGCGGAGATTGTATCATAAATTTGACTTTAGCGCGATTTGTATGTGTTACTGGGTGTGGCAGTTATTCGATTTGTGTTGAAAAAATCCACATAATGAGTTACAAGTACTCCCTACAGATTTACTTCTGAGACCAACCCTGTTGGTTTTTAACAACAAATTGAGGAATTATCTATGAAGAAATTAGCAGCAGCAATAGTAGCAATGAGCGTTTCAGCTCTTCTTTGTGCAACAACAGAAGCACCTAAAACAACAGAAAAACCAGCAGAAACGACAACTGAGAAAGCTTGTTCATCTGCAAGCTGCAGCAAGCAAGCTACACCTGTAGCTCAAACTGCACCAGCTCAACTATTAGCACAAGTTTCTCCAGCTCCAGTGGTTTCTTCTTCTCCAGTTGCTGCTACTTCAACAATGACAGCTGACCAGCAAGCATTTTGCAACAAATTGAACGCGAAGTGCCAACAGACATTCAAATCCATGGATAACGATGCACGTCAAGCGTGTATGGAAGCTGCAAAGTCAAAAGAGCCAAACCAAGCATGTGAAGATGCAGTGAAAATAGTTGCAAAGAAGTAATTGCTATCTTTCTTTTCAAAAGTTTAGTTTTATAGTTACTTTTTTATTTCTCTATAGAAACCTTGTAGGAATCCTTCTTACAAGGTTTTTTTTTACGACTAGCAGCTCCTCCTCATACGAATCTTTATTGAAAATTTATCAGAAATTATTTACAAGTGATAAGTCATAGGTTTTCTGTGCCCTCCCCCAATCTGGAGGTCATAGCATATTTTGAACAAAAAATGGAGAAATTCTATGAGTAAGAAAGCAAAATTAGCTGCACTTGCACTGTGTGCATTTGGAAGCACTGCTCTGTTTGGTCAAGCACCAACAACAGACGCTGCAAAGGCTCCCGCCCAAACAAAAGCGCAAGATGCACAAGATGCAACAGTAAAAGTTGCTCAAAATGATTGCAAAGCCAAAAACGAATGCAAAGGCAAAGGCTGCTGCAAAACTGATACACATGGCTGTAAAGGTAAAAATGAGTGTAAAGGCCAGGGTGGATGTAAATCTACTATGCAAGACAAACAAGCTGTTGCAACACAAACAAACACAGAAAAGCGCGTAAATCCATAATCTGCAACTGACTTTTCAATAAAGACCTTGCTAGGACAACTTGCAAGGTCTTTTTTTACCCCCCTTACTATGAAAAATAATAAAGACATAAAAAATTTAGGTATTGGAATTGGACTCAGAATCCCCCACTACACTGACATCTTTACTAACAAACCTGCTATTGACTGGTTTGAGATCATTAGTGAAAATTTCATGAATGACTCGCCGCTTGCCAGGAAAAACTTAGACCTCATCCTGGAACACTATCCAGTTGTTCAGCATGGAGTATCCCTTGCTATCGGTAGCCCTGACCCGCTGAATTTCGATTATCTAAAAAAGTTGAAAGCTCTTGCCAAGCACACAAAAACACCTTGGGTGTCTGATCACCTTTCATGGGGCCGTTTGCCGAATGCTCACTACCATGATCTTCTACCCCTGCCTTATACTAAAGAAGTGATCAACTATGTCGCCGAGCGAGCACGTATTATTCAGGATTTTCTCGAAATTCCTTTTGCCCTTGAAAACCTCTCTTCGTACGTCTCATTCAACAGCGACCAGATGGCAGAATGGGAATTTTATACTGCCATAGTCGAAAAAGCAGATATTTTCATGATGCTAGATGTCAATAACATCTATGTGTCGAGCCGCAATCACAATTTCGACCCCAAAGACTACTATGAAAACATTCCACTTGAGCGCGTCATTCAAATCCATCTTGCTGGACATACCGACTACGACACCTATCTGCTCGACACTCATAACAATTATGTCTGTGATGAAGTTTGGAAGATCTATGCTGATGTCTATCCCAAAACAGGTGGAGTCTCCACGCTTTTAGAATGGGATGACAACTACCTAAGCTTTGAAGCTACCTGGAAAGAA
>JAHFTM010000160.1 GCA_023269335.1 Chlamydiia bacterium | reverse complement strand
ATTACACTTAAAGACCTCCAGCAAGCGAGTATTGATTGGGGCCATATACTCTTGGCTCATCAATATCTTGAAAATAGCGGGTTTGGAGCTGCTGTATTAAATGCAGACGCAACTTTCTGGAAGAACCTTCTGACTGAAACAGTTGCTGTTTTGAATGGCGCTAAAGAACGCAGCTTACACTGCGGCCTAAAACCTGAGGAAATTGATGCTGTTAAATTTGCAGGAGTAGAAACCGCACAGGGATTTTATGGTACATTTTCTGCAGCTGCACCAGCCAGATTGTCGGGAGCCTCGCAAGTGCTAGAAGTTATAAGAAATAACATCCGGAGCAGAGATCCTCATTTAAAGATTGACCCGAGTGCAAGACTTGTTATGAAACAGCCACTGACTGCAGAAGGTGAGCAACTAAAAGATGAACTAGAAAAAATTGGCAACCAGATTTTAGAGCAAGTACGCTTTGCAAGACAACTAGCTGCTGTGAGAGAAGGCTCTGAGAGTAACAAACTAAAAAATGCTATTACAAATAAACTTATTGCGCTGAACTATTTAGAAGCACAATTTTCGGAGAAGCTCAACCAACTAAAAAATAGCTATGCAGGCGGTCTAATACCGGATGCAATTGTGGAACTAGAACGAAAGATGAGAAGTAAAATTGCTGAAGGGTTAGCCTTAGCAAATGGACTTGTGCCTGCATACCATAAAGCTCTTATTACTGAATATAGAGCGCGAATTGCAGATCAGCTGGCATTTGCCAAAGTAGCTCAGCACAATGGTCTTATCTTTCAATGCAACGCACAGGCCTTGTTTGAAGATCTCAACAGACAGCTGAGTGAACCACTTGAAGGTAGTCTATATATTCTTACGCAAGAGCTCAGCGATCAAGTTGAAGAAATTAGAATAAATTTGTAATAAATATACAATAAAACAATATATTTTAATATAATTACCAATTTGATAGTATTAAGATATATGTGACCGCTAAATATGGTTATTAATTATGTCTGTCAATTTTGATAACTACAATTTTGATGATCTTGCTATTCGGCTTGCCAATTTTTCAAATAAAGCAAAAGTAGATTTATCAGGTAAAACAGAGGAAAAAGTACAAAAAACTCTGAATATTATCTATGAAACTATTGCAACTTCAACGAGCAAAAATTTAATAGACAGGCGCCAACTTCTTGAAAAAGCTGAATCAATTGTACAAGAAGTTGCTAAAACAGAAAAAAACACACAAGAGATGGTTGCTTTATGTCATGACTTTTTACGTGCCAAACGTCAAGAAGTAACAAAAGAGCTTGCTGAAGTAAAAAAAGAGAGAAATGAACAATTTATAAAACAATTCCAGACGGATGTGGCAGCACTCTTCGAGGAAATTCTTATTTTAAAGCACACACCGCGTGAGCTGACTTTTGATACGATCAATCGTAAATTAGATTCGCTTTTTAGTGGACTACCTGTCTCTGTTATCAAAGCTTTAATAGCTCAAAATGATCAAATTTTTCTCAACGCAAAAGCTCTTTTTTTTGAAACCTTACCAGCAGTTTTAAAGTATGATTTTTCTCAAAGAAACAGTCAAATCATAGAAAGTATTCAATCTGCTATAAGGCTTGATAAGGAAGCGGCCGCAACAGTACTGGAAAGCCGTCTTAGTGAGCTTTTAGATGTTATTTCAAAAAATGCTGCCGAAGCATTTTTAAAAGTTCCCGTACAGGACAAAAAATTTGAAAATGCTCTTCAAATATGTCTTTCAGCGCGGCTTGCCATACAAGAGATCGGCAAACTCATTAAAAGTATCAAACAAGACTTTAACCTTGACAAGTTGCAAGATGATATTTTAAAGATTGATCACTATGCTGCACTTCAGGTCAAAAACAGAGCGCTTCTTTCACAAAGTGATAGGTTAAAGGAACTTGCTCATGAATTTCTACATGTGCCACCAGAGAAACTTTCAGAAAAAATTGAAGCTTTCGCAATAG
Source organism: Chlamydiia bacterium (assembly GCA_023269335.1). Taxonomy (GTDB): domain Bacteria; phylum Chlamydiota; class Chlamydiia; order Chlamydiales; family FEN-1388; genus JAHFTM01. Next base: position 3,124 of record JAHFTM010000160.1, on the reverse strand, counting down.
AGCGCATCTCTTTTTTGAGAAATCTTGTAGCCGTAAAAAGAGAGCTACCAGACTTCAATCCCATGCACTCAGAACCACTTGAGGGGCATAATCGATTTTTAGAAGCGATTAAAAAGTTTCAAGGATATAGCATGGGCGCCATGAGTAAAGCGCAAGCTGACGCACAGGTAGCCACGGTCGCGCCCGGAAAAATGTTTCTCTACTTTAGCACGGATGACAACGGCTGGATGCTCGCTAGTTGTCATCTTGAAGCCGGCCAAAAGCAGGCAGTTCATAGTAAAATAGCGGTTCATGGCATACTGTCACTTGAAAAGCATCACGCAAGTGGAATGCTTCTTGTACCACAAGAGTAATAACACTACTTTAGATAGGCTTGCAAAACAATTGCTGAATAAGAACCTAGCTTGATTTTTGGACCCTCAACTTTTTGATGCCGCTCTGGATCTCGAAAATCTTGTGAAGGGGCCTTTTGCGTGTTGACCACCCAGACCCACTCTTTATCGATAGACAGGGAAGGAAGACTCAGCTGAGCTTCCTCTTGGCAGGCATTAAAAGCAATATATAGATCCTTACCTCCTCCTTCTTGGTCCTTAAGAGTGAAAGCAACCAAATGTGACGTATGTGACCAGTCAGGCTGAAAAGGCTGCTTACCATGCCATTCAATATCATTTTTTTGTAAAAATTTTTTACCACTTAATATGGGGTGTGTTTTTCGAAAATGAATGAGCTCTTTATAAAAATGATAAAAAGACTGATTCAAAGCAAGTTCATCCCACAAAAACCAGTTCAGCTTATTGTCTTGACACCAGGTATTATTATTCCCCAGCTTTGTATGGGCATACTCATCACCCATGAAAAGCATGGGTACACCCTGTGCAACCATCAACGCCAGTATGAAATTTTTCATCTGTCTTTCTCTCAGCCTTTGAATAGCACAAATTTTCGTTGCGCCCTCAGCACCTGAGTTCCAAGAGTCGTTGTTATTTGCTCCATCACGGTTTTCTTCACCATTGGCAAGGTTATGCTTGTGGTTGTAAGAGACAAGGTCATGCAGCGTAAACCCATCATGGCAGGTAATAAAATTAACACTATTGACAGGACTTGCATCTTTTCCATAGATATCTTGTGAGCCACAAAGCTTAGTAGCAAACCGCCCGGCAAGCCCCTCGTCGCCTTTTAAAAAGCGACGGACCGTAGAACGGAAATCATCATTCCACTCCATCCAATGACGCTCACCTTGATAGACACTTTGATAAAAGCTTCCCACCTGATGCATGCCGGCCGCATCCCACGGCTCTGCTATCAGCCTTGCCTCTCTTAAAATCGGATCGCGTGTGATGCGCTCAAGGAGTGGGGGATCAGCAAGAGGTCGTCCATCACGGCCACGCGCTAAAATGGAGGCCAAATCAAAACGAAAGCCATCAACATGGTACTCTATGACCCAATGGCGTAGCGCTTTGATGATCAGATCTTGCACTACTGGCTGATTACACTGAAGTGTATTCCCACAGCCTGAAAAATTAAGGTATCCTTCTCCTGCTCCTTCTCCCTTAAAGTAATAAACATCAGGAGCAAAGCCTTTCCAGCTGACACACTTTCCATGCTCATTGCCTTCTCCAGTGTGGTTAAACACGACATCCAAAATCACTTCAATACGAGCTTTATGGAGTGCTTTGACCATCTCCTTACACTCCCGCATTACACCCTGAGGATCATTGGAGGTAGCATAGCGCGGCATAGGAGCAAAAAAGTTTAGGGGGGAGTAACCCCAATAATTATAAAGTCTTTCTTTTGTTTTTGGATTTATTTTGTCATACTCTGTTTCATCAAAATCTTGAATTGGCAAAAGCTCTACAGCTGTAATACCAAGCTCCTTTAAGTGAGGGATTTTTTCGATAACGCCAAGATAAGTTCCCGGATGCAGTGCTTTACTTGACGAGTGCTGCGTAAATCCTCGGACATGCATTTCATAGATAATCAATTCATTTTGAGGGATTTGCAAGGGCTTATCACCTTCCCAGTCAAAGTTAGACTCTTCATCTTTTTTGCAACTAGCAATTGCAAACAATTTCTTTGGCTTCAACTGCCAACTATTTTCTCCAAATTGAGAGCCGCTATCTAGTGTCTGTGCATAAGGATCAATGAGGAGATGTTGACCCACACAAAAACCATAGTAAAGTGACTCTTTATCCGTTTCGATAAAGATATGCCAAATATGACCGGTTTTATTCGTTTCCGGATCAAAGGGGATCTCTTCAATAGCTTGAGAGTTTTCGATTGGAGCAATATAAAGAAAGTGTACTGGATAATCGGAATAGACAGAAAAATTCCAGCCACCTTCAACTCTTGTAGCTCCCAGTGGAAAGGGGTGGCCCGATTTTATTTGAGAGTAGCTCAGCTTCATAAAGATTCCTTCTGCTTCTTTTACCTTGCATTTTCACTAATTTTTTAGCTATTGTCTTTTTTGTTTAAAGTTCATTAAAAGGAGGGGATTGTGATACACCCTCGAAAAGATAAAGAAAGGATTTTATCATGATACTTATTCAAATCGCAGGTCATTTAGGTGCTGATCCAGAGACAAGAATGTCTCCTGCGGGTCAAAAAATTACCACGCTGAGAATTGCGACGAACATTCGTAGAAAAAACCTAGACAAAACTGTCTGGTGGCGCGTGACTATTTTTGGTGATCGCTTTGATAAAATGCTTCCCTATCTTAAAAAAGGCAGTGCTGCTTTTATTATCGGCTCGATGAATGCTCCTGAGATCTATCAAGACAAAGAAGGTAATTCACAAGTGTCTCTCGAGCTTGTTGCTGAGTACATGAGCTTCAGCCCATTTGGCAATAAAGGTGATCGTCAAGGCCAAGAGGGAGCACAAGGTGCTGCTCAAACAGCCCCCGGATATGGCAGTGGATATGATTCAGAAAACCAGCAAACAGGTGGTGCTGTCCCTCCTGCCTCTAACTTTGCTTTCCAGCCTGCACAAAGTGGATTTCAACCGCGTTCATTCGGCTTTAGCGGAATTTCACAAGGCCAAGCGAAAGGCTCAGCAGATATGAGTGATGATGATAGTCCCTTTTAATTCGATCTTTAAATCAACTTATTGAGGAACATGCAAGTAAGCG
>JAHFTM010000159.1 GCA_023269335.1 Chlamydiia bacterium | reverse complement strand
GGAAAAGGTGGTGAGCCATAGCTCTAACAATCTTCACGAATTACTCTCCGACAACGTGGTCAAAGCGCGTTCTAAATAAAGCCATAAATTCACCCACTCATTACAGCACTGACAAATAACCTTCAAGCTAACTTTATTTGACATTTACGTATTTGCTAAAACATTAGTCTGTCATCCAAGAGATTTTAGCTCTAATTTACCCTTCAAAAAATCTAGATAATTTTTTAATTTCCAGGTAATCACCTTCATTTAAAAATAATTTTTAGACTAGATAATAAAATCATTTAGCTGCAGAATATTTATCTTCTATATCGAAATAAGGTGATAGGAAATGAAAAAAGTCCTCAAGTTCTTTTGGTTCCCAGGTATCATGATGATTAGTGCCTTATCATTTGCAGGCTACATGGCTTGGAAAGAAGAAACTATTAAAAGCTCTGTAATTGGGAAAGCCTTAGAAGGCAACCGCACAGCTATTGCTATTTTAGAAAAATATGAGAAACCTTGGAAGATCAATCAAAGAATCTTAGAGGAAGCGCTCAAAAACAATCCTTATGCTCTCCAAATTCTAGGAATAGAAAAATAAATTGATTACCGTTCACGTTACGTAAACAGTTAAAACCTTAGATTTTGAGATATTTTGAAGGGTTAATTCCGAAATATGTTAAAGAAATTTATTTCCTGTATTCAGTCTTACCTAAAAAAGTATTCAGTCATTTTAGGCTGCTGCTTTTTATTTTTAATTATCCTGATCGCATATTTGCTACCCTCTTTTGGCGAAAAATTAGAAATGAGCACAAAATGGCTATCAAATATTACCCCCATCATTGTTATTATCACTGCTTATTTCCTGAAGGAGGAGATAAGGAATTTTCATTATAAGAGAAGGTCAGAAGCAGCTTCAGAAATTATTGGAGAATTCAGAGTTTGCGCAAAAGAATTAAGCTACTGGGTTGATGCAGGCTGTCTAACTCCTAGCACTGGAGAAGAGTCTGCTGAGCAGAGAATCCATCAGAATATAAACAAGTATATTGAAAATTGTTTAAAACCATCGGCTCAATTTCCTATTTCGATTAGGCAAGAACTAGATAAGCACTTTGAGGAGATGGGACGACTGGCAAACACTATTTCTAGGGCAATTTCGATCAATGCCGCTTCGCAACCTCAGCAAGTTTATGGTAAAGAGGCTTCTCTGAGAGCCAACGAAGATCTTCAGTTATTAGGTGCTATATCGAAAATCCAAGGTTTTTTAGATACAACACTTGCACTGTATTTAAATAAATAATTTTCACGAAACATTAGAATCTTTAGGGAGTTCAGTTCCTCCTCAATCTCTTAATTCTTCCGCAAAAGAAGTGCAATAAAACAAATACCATAAAATTTCTCCTCAGGGCTTTCTTCTCTTTGGTATTTCATGTATTACAGCACGATTACCACATACTTTTTTTGTTATCTCACATAGGTGGCTATGGTGCGTGAAATAGAGTACTTGTCCAACTTTTACAAGCTCACTAAGCTGGAGTAGCGCTGATTCAACTCGACCATTATCAAAAATTTCCATGATGTCGTCTCCAATGAATGGTAAAGACCCGTGCAAACTACAAAACCGATGATATCCAGCAAATCGGGGAGCAAGATATAATTGAAAGCGCGTACCTTTTGACATCGCTCCTACTGCTATAGATCCCCTTGTGCTCGTTCTGCAATTAGCTTTTCTTCGGATCGATCCAATTGTGTAGTCAGATGTATAAATTCATCAGAGGTAATGTTCTTGAAAGTATCTGCTGTCTGCTTTAGAAAATCTGAACGGTGGCCGATCGCGGTAGGGCCATAAGGGTACTATCAGCAGCCATCAGTCCTAGATGAAGCGCTAGAACACGGATAGCTTTGTTAGAAATTTCAAGCAGAATGCAATCGCATTTCTCATTGAGGTGTGCCACACTTACGTTGCTCCCGAGTGAATCTTGGCTTAAGAAATTCATGCGAAACAGTCTGGACAACAAGCATTTTTTTTATTAAACAGATTCTTCAGTCACGTGTGATATAAACAACACATTAAATAGTTTTTATGTTTGTACTAAATTTGTAATTTATATATTAAATATTTTGCGTAGTTTATTTAAATATGATGACTTGCTATCATTTATGTTAAAATTTAAAAATGGTAACATTTGTTATACGTAAATGAATTATGAATAAGAGAATATATTACGCTCATACAGCACATGATGAAAATGGAATTCGGTTACCAGAATCTTCAGGTCAGTGGCAACCTCTATCTACTCACCTTCTTAATGTCGCACGCATAGCAAAAGAGTTCGCAACGCCACTTGGTTTAGGTGATGAGGCTGAGCTTGCAGGACTCATGCACGATTTAGGAAAATATCGAGATGAGTTTCAGTCATATCTCCGAGGCGAACGGGAAGGAGGAAAAGAGACTTACCATGCAATCTACGGTGCGTATTGGGCAGTTGCCGAAAGGAAGCATGCATTAGCCTCTGTCATAGCGGGCCACCATGCTGGACTTCATGATTGGTCAGATCTTAAAGGAAAGGTAACTAAGGAGACTGTAAGTACTAAAAGCAAATCGCTGAAAGATAAGTTGAGTGAAGCCTGTGAATGTGGGGAAATACCAGAGAAACTAATTACTCAGAAAAAGAGATCATTCTGTCCAGATGTCTATATCCGTATGCTTTTTTCGTGTTTGGTGGATGCCGATCGATTAGACACTGCTTTTTGGCCAGATCAACCAGAATCAGATATTCCATTTGATGCGGCCGCTTTGCTTGACCGTGTGAAGGCCGAACGTGGTCGTAAGCAAAGAGCAAGCTTGAATAGCACTGACACTCTTTCTTTATTGCGAGATCAAATTTTTGATAAGTGCGTTACTTCTGGTTCAAAACCACCAGGTTTTTTTTCGTTGACTGTTCCAACAGGTGGAGGAAAAACACTCTCATCGATGGCATTTGCTTTAGCGCATGCTCAGGCTCATAATCTGCGCCGTGTAATTGTTGTGATTCCATATCTCTCAATTATCGAACAGAATGCAAAAGAATATCGCCGAATTCTTGGTGACGATGTTGTGCTTGAAAATCACTCTTCCGTAACAATACGAGAAGATGCAAATGAAGGCGAAAAATCTCGCCTTGAACTGATCACAGAAAATTGGGATGCACCTGTTGTTATCACAACATCTGTGCAATTCCTCGAATCGCTTTTTTCTTCTAATCCCACTTCTTGCCGTAAGTTACATCGTATAGCAAATTCTGTTGTCATTTTTGACGAGTCGCAAACAATTCCTTTAAAGTTGCTCCAGCCAATTTTTAGCATATGTCGTGATTTGGTAGATAATTACGGGGTAAGTTTTGTCTTCAGTTCTGCAACACAACCAGCATTTCTTGAAAGTGAGCATTTGCCTAATGGCATCAAAACTGAAGAATTAAAGTTAATTATCACAAAAGAAGAGCAAAAAGATCACTACAGAGAATTGCGTCGCGTCAACTATCACTTGCCTCAGAAAGATGAAAGAATCGATTGGCCTGATTTGGCTGATCGTCTTGCAGCAGAGGGGCAGGTACTTTGTGTCGTTAATCTTACTCGACATGCTGCTAGACTTTGGGAAGAGCTTGCGGCACGTTTACCACCGGATGAGAGACCTATCCATCTTTCATCCAATATGTGCCCCCAACATCGGCTTGAATTGATTGAGCAAATTCGCTGGAAGGGATCCGACAAGCCTTGTCGCGTCATCTCAACGCAGTTAATTGAAGCGGGGGTTGATGTGGATTTCCCCGTTGTTTGGCGAGCATTCGGTCCACTTGACTCCATTGTTCAAGTGGCAGGTCGCTGCAATCGTGAAGGAAAGCTTGCAAGGGGAAATATGCATGTTTTCCGACCCAAAGATGATAATCTTCCTCAAGGGATATATCAAGCAGCAACATGTCAAGCCGCTATCACTTTAGCTGGATTGGGAAATTCTGCCTCTGAAAAACTTGCGACAGACCCAACAATTTTTGGCGCCTACTTTGAGTCACTGTATAGAAGTGTCGATACTGATTATAAGCTGCCAGGAGAGACTTCGATTCAAGAGGATCGTGAAGAATTAGAGTTTCGCAAGATAGCAGAAAAAGCACGTGTTATCGAAGACAATAGTCAACAGGTTATTGTTTTCTATGGCAAAGGCAAAGCTCTCGTGGATGAAATTCGTAGTCGAGGTTTAACGAGATTTACGCGAGATGATCTGCGTAGTCTTCAGCGCTTCATGGTCAACGTCCGAACTAAAAAACTTGATGTTTTAAAAAAATTAGGACAAGTCGAGGAGCTCTTTGAAAATTGTGAAATTTTTGTTCTGCAAGAAGCAAGTTATCACGCTGACCTCGGCCTACTTATTGACACTCGACCGCAAGAGGACTTTATCATATGAATGCACTTAAATCGTCTCGTCAAGTCACCCTTCGAGTTTGGGGTGATTTTGCCTGTTTCACTCGTCCAGAAATGAAAGTAGAGCGCGTGAGTTATCCTGTAATGACACCTTCTGCTGCCAGAGGCATATTAGAAGCTATTTTTTGGGAGCCACAGATGTATTACTTGATCGATTCAATTCGTATCATCAAACGTGGACAATGGATTTCTTTTCGGCGTAATGAAGTGACTTCTGTGGTTAGTCTTGAAAATGTGAAAAGTTGGATGAAAAACCCCAGCAAATTTAAGCCTATTTTAGCAGGTGGTGGTGCGAAAGATGGTACACAGCGCAATATGCTTGCACTTCAGGATGTTGAATACCTCATTACAGCTGAAGTCTGTCTTACGCAGATCGATAGAAACTCTCAAAACAAACTAGGAAAATATCTCGCTGAAATCGAACGTCGTGCCCGTTCTGGTAAATGCTATCATCGACCTAGCTTTGGTGTACGTGAGTTTGCTGCAGACTTTGAGTGGGAGCCTGATGCAGATGAGGCAGAGCTCAGGCGTGCTGCTCAATTGAAGCAGGCTCCTGGGGCTTTGAACGAAGAACTGGGATTGGTGTTATATGACGTTTTTGATCATCGTGAGCGTGCTATAGGTTTTCGTTGGTTGAAAAATGGTGAAATTTCAACGATTGATCCTGTAGTAGTT
>JAHFTM010000158.1 GCA_023269335.1 Chlamydiia bacterium | reverse complement strand
TTTGTTTAGCAAAAACGACTGTCATGATGCCATTTTTGAGCTCAGCTGCAGGCTCTTGCTGTTCATCAATGTTTCCGGGAACCATTAGCTCGTAGCTATACATGTTGCGTGCTCTTTGATAGTACCTCCTCTTTTTGTCAGGCTCTTCCTCTGTTTTGTTTCCACGGATGGTGAGAACTCCCTTATGAAAGGTGATATCAATTTCTTTTTGACTGAGTCCAGCAAGTACAGCTTCCACGTAAACCGAACTCTCATCTTCTGAAATAGAAAGATCGGAAGCTGGGGTGAAAAGCGAGCAACAGACCAGTTTCTCCTCTTCCTCGTTAGCAAAAAAGGCTGGGTACAAACAATTTTGAAGCAGTGCTGACATAATTTAATCTCCTCATGATGAGCTTGTTACTATTTTAGTTAGCGCTTTACGCAAGAAAGTGCTAATATGAAATCATCGTAGCATTGTTAAATTTAGCAGTCAACACATAAGATTGCTAAATTTTCAGGATTGCACCGTTTCACTGAGAATTTTTAAAGAGAGAGCGTTAATCTACAAAATATTTTAATAGTTCCTGAAGACAAAAATATCCCCCTCTTCATATAGTACGATCCGCAAAAGTAATCGTTTGGGGGCGATCACTGCATAAAAATGGCCTCAAACCATAACTTGCAGTGGAAAATAAAGAAACAAGATGGAGTATATATGGCAGCAACAGCGCTTTCAAAGACCGATGTTCAACGTTACAAAAAAACACTAGAAGAGCTTAAGGCTCAAATCACTCAGTCACTGCAAAGCTGCACGGCTGAAGTAAAAAAACCTGATGAGGCAACCGGCTACTCACAGCACCAGGCAGATCAAGGTACGGATGACTTTGATCGACGAATTAGTCTAGAAGTGACAAGTCATGAGTTTCAACTGCTCAGACAAATTGAGCGTGCGCTCGAAAAAATCACTGAAGGCACTTATGGAATTTGTGATATCAGTGGGGAGAAAATACCTTCTGCAAGACTTGATGCTATGCCTTATGCTACGACGACTGTAAAAACCCAAGAGATGCTTGAAAAAGGGTTGATTTAACAAATGATGTCCAGCCTTTCTTTTTTTAGGCGCCTTTCAGGCTACAAGATAGCATTATTGGGAATAGGCTTATTTTTGTTGGATATGGTCACAAAAATGCTGGCCCTTCATTATCTTGCAGCTGCTCCCTCAGCTACAGGCATGGGAGTGGAAAGAGAGATTATTGTCTTTCAGAATGTCATAGGTATTGACTTTACACTTACTTATGCCATCAATAAAGGTGCGGCTTGGGGCTGTTTTGGCAATTTCCCTTATCTTCTGTTAGCTTTGCGGCTTGTTCTAATCGGAGCGCTTTTTGTGTATCTCCTTTTTTTTCAGGCACCGCAAAACTATCGGTTACCGCTGACCCTTATTTTGAGCGGTGCTTTAGGTAACGTGTGTGATTTTTTTCTCTATGGACATGTCATCGATATGATTCATTTTGTATTTTGGGGATATGATTACCCTGTATTTAATGTGGCTGACTCTCTTATCTTTCTTGGTACCTGTATGATTCTTTTCAATACAATGCGCCATAAAGAATCGTAAGGAAATAAACTTTACAATCCCTAAAGAGACAGTTACCTAAATGCAGCGTGTGACTCCAAAAAATGCGCCACAATTTTTTGCTTCAAAATGGCTGCACATCCAGTTTTTGATTGATCCCGAAGAGATGCAAGATCTTTTTCAAGCTCTGGGAGAAGTCTTTATTTTTTCAACTATGGGTATCAAGCCTCAAGGTGAAAATCTGATTCCGACAGCTCTTTTTTTAGAGCAGTACAGGCGCTATACAGACCTTCTGAAAGCACAAGAGAGTATTGATGATGACCTTTTTCGCTTTTATTTTAGCGCTGTCATCACACGTGAACAAGATGCTCTTTTGGCTATTGATGTTGGCAACAACCGCGAGATCATTCGTCCCTTAAAGCCCATCCTTCAGGTAAAACTTCATCGCTTTGACTACTCTTATCTCGACGGCAAAATCAGACCTTCAGTATTCGGCAAAGATACTATTGCGTGGGGCATCGAAATATCTTATCCGCAGCTATATCAAGACCCTCTGACAAGAATTTGTGTGAAGGCCACAGATCCGGCACTTTTCCCCAATGCTGAACTTTTTAAACAGGTTCAGCATTGGATACGTGCCAATACTGTACCGACGCCATTTCTTGCTCAAAATGTGCGTATCAGGTGCCCGATTAGAATTGGTAAAAAGTGCTTTGAGTGGATCGATAGTCATAAGGAACTTAAAGCGCGCAAATTAGCAGTATTTCGACAAAGCAAAGACCAAGAGGAAACAGATGAACATTGAATTGATCGCCATTGGTGATGAGGTTTTGTATGGAATGGTTGTAAATTCTAACGCAGCTTTTATCTCACAGGCTCTCTTTGAAGCAGGCTTTGTAGTTTCACGACATAGCACAGTTGGAGATGATCCAGTAGCTTTACGAAAAGCGTTGCATGCGGCACTATTAAGAAAGTCATGTGTGATTACAACAGGTGGCCTTGGGCCTACGTGTGATGATCATACCCGTGTTGCCCTCGCTGAGATTTTCAATGTGCCATTGAAACACAACAGTGAAGTGCACGCCTATATCAAAAGCATTTTTGGTAACACAAAATGCATTGACAATCAAGCCACAGTGCCTGTTGGTGCTGAAATTTTATCTAACCCTCTGGGTACGGCTTCTGGGCTCTATTTAAGAAATGAAACGCTCTATCCAGAAAGTTTCTTGATTGCTCTTCCTGGCGTGCCGAGTGAGATGAAGGAGATGGTAAAAACGCAGCTTATTCCCTATCTCAATGCTAAGCTGCCTGTAGGAAAAAGGCTTTTTGTTTTACCATTGCACTTCATGAAGCTCTGTGAGGTGGATGTAGATCACCATTTGCATGAAATTGAAAAAGAGTTTCCCGAAATTAACTGCGGCATATATCCCGGTATGGGAGTGCTTTCGGTGCATCTGAAAGCTATGGCTCAAGATGAAGAGGAGTTTTTACAGATTGTACAAACTGCTAAAGACAAGCTTTCTGACAAGTTTCGTGTGCATCTTTTTGATTCACCTTCTGGGCGTTTAGATGAAGCGGTTCATCTGTATTTCCTAGAAAAGAAAATCTCGTTTGCTTTGGCAGAGTCTTGTACTGGGGGCTCTCTTGCCGGTAGATTTTGTGCTTATAGTGGTGCTTCGAGCTATTTCAAGGGCTCAATTGTTGCCTATGCTAATGAAGTAAAAAAAGCGCTTTTGCATGTCAGTGAAAAGACGTTAGAAAGTAAAGGCGCCGTCAGCATTGAAGTGACAGAAGAGATGGCCAAAAATGTAGCCAAGGCAATGAGCGCGCGGTGTAGCGTTGCGGTTTCAGGTATTTTAGGGCCTACAGGTGGAACTGATGACAAGCCGGTAGGTACTATTTGTGCATCGATATACCTTGAGGGCCATCCTCTCCACTCTTGGCAGATGAAGTTTACGGGCAATCGAGAAATAATCTTAGAAAAAACTATCCAGAACATATTGGCAGAACTACTCACATTCTTGTTCAAAAATGTTGCTAATTAAAGTTTTTACTTGTAGAACTGGGTGAGAAAAAGAAAATGATTGAGCACAATTTTGGAGTGCTGTTGGGCACGTAACCAATATAAGTAGGTGACAGGTATGTTAGGAACTTTCATTGCTGTAATAGCTGCAATTTTTTTTACTTTAGCTCCAACAGGCGCACAAAGCTTACACGATTTTCAGCCGATTTATTGGGTTTTGACGCTTGTCGGTACTCTTTTTCTTTATATCGCCCTCTCAGCAAAAAAAGCAGCCTGGGAAAACCTACAGCGAGCAGGTGAAGAGAGCCTACCTTATGCTCAAGAGTTGTTTTTAAAAGATTGGTGGTTGTTTTTAAGCCTCTTGGTTCTTTTTACTTTTGCTCTTTTTTCCTATCTTCTCGTTTTCCTTGAAGCTATTGGTCTCGATGGAATGAAGATGCACTATCTTTTACTAGTCTGGGTTGTCTTTACAGGCCTCAGTTTTGATGTGATGCAATTTGGCTCGCGCCGCATGATGCACTACAGCTACTATCCTTTTCTTTTAGAAAAGGTTGTCAAGCAATGCCTCAAAGCTGTAGCAGAGGCCAAGGAAGTAGAGGCGTTTGAATGGTTAGATGCAGTGATTGAAGTCATTAGTAAAGCCACTAAAAATGGTTCTTCACATGTTGCAAGTGATGCTTTAGATAAGATGCTGGTGATTGTTGAAGGCTATGTTGGTGCAGCAAGTACAAGCATGCGCTCAGATCCTTTTGAATCGAGTAAAACTTCGCTTCTTGATCGGGTCAATTATCTTGCAGTTTATATGTGCAAGCGCCTGGAATGGCTTTTTCAAAGTGCGCTACGTGAAAATATGAATCCAGTAGCTGATGAGGTGATAGGAGTGTATGGCAAGATGAGCCTTTATTTTGCCAAGTATCATCCCACACTTGCCCACCTGCCGCTTCTTTTCATTCAAAAATGCGCAAAAATTGCACTTGATGCTGACATTGGCGAATCGAGTAAGGAAGACGCCATCGTTCAGATCAGTGCTACGGTGAGCGAGCTTACGAAAAATTATATTCTACTGGCTAAAGAGAGGGGGGAATCTTTTCAAGAGATTACTTTTATTGCCCTTTCGCACCTCGAAGAGATTGCCAAGGCTACATTCCAGAAAAATAAAGAGATGAACCCAGCACTTTTGATGCAGCCATTTGCTGAAATTGGCCAGCTTATCGGTGATGAGCGCTTTTTAGTATTTCCTGCCCGCGATGAGATACTTGTAGAGCTGAAACGAATCTTGAGTCAGTTCAATGCCCTTGATCTTGTGAAGAAAAAAAGCGCATCGCTTGGATAATTTTAAGCGATGCATTCACGGATTATGAGGGAGGGAGAACAGCTCCCGAACCAACGCTATCCAATTGTGACCAAAATGGATAGTTCTCACTTGCATATTATTTCGAAAAACAACACTACGTAGATATGAAAACTATAGAAGACTACATCTTTTTTCATTAAAAAATTTGAATTATTCCAGTATAGGCATAGGCATTCCAGTGCCTGGGGCCGGGCCTGCATAACTGCATAAATGAAACTGGGGCCGGGCCTGCATAACTGCATAAA
>JAHFTM010000157.1 GCA_023269335.1 Chlamydiia bacterium | reverse complement strand
AGCTTGTCCAAGTACATATTCAAAAACGTCAGGACGAAGGAAATGTAAAAAGAGAAAGAGACACTCAGCATCTTCATATTTCTCTTCGTCAATAAGTGTTTTTGCCACTTGATAGCCATGATTCATAAAAGTCCAAGGAAGCTTTATTTGCTCTTGCAGTGCTAGTGTTTTGTCAGCTTCTTCTTCAAAACTTGCATTTTTCATGTTTTCTTTGTATGCCGCTACGGCAGCTGTAAAGGTCTCAAATTCATTTCCTTCGACTTCAAAAAGCTCTTTCAAAACCTCTTTCCCACGTTTTAGTTTGCGTTGACGGTCAGTGATGAGTGAGGCCCCTTTTTCCCGAATTTCAGCTGCATGTTGAGAAAAGGCTACGAGATCGTTGTGATAGCCCTCTTTCTCCAATTCAATGACTGTTGATAAAAACGCCTCAATTTCTTTTTGTAAATCTTCGTGCAGCAAAGAAAGCTCTGATTCGCTGTTAGATGAAGGCAAGAGAGTCATGATACATTCCTCATTTTTCTAACCTAATAAAGAATTTTTAAATATTATGACAATTAAAATTTTCACTATATTTGAATGAGCCGCCTCCTCACCCATCAAAATAATAAATAAATTTTTTAGAAAAAAAATCCCAAGTTCGTTATGTAGTCAAGTAAAACGGAAAAGCCATGAAACTTACTTTAGTAAAAATAACAGCGTTGGTAGCTACAGTCTGCTTTGCCTGCACAGGCTGTCTCATCACGCATAGAACTGAATGTGCCCGTTCAGATGAAATTGTTGAGGAAAATGATCGATCACTGAAAAAAGAGGGCTTTACACCTGTTTATTTTAGCGGCTCGTATCACAACACCATCCGCCATATCAGCAAAGGCTACCTCACAGAAGAGCATCAATTTACTACCCTGCCAACTGCCAGGTATTTTATTGTTGAACAAATGGAAGCCTTCGTCAAACCATTCAATGACGAAAAAAGTATTCGCATCTATTTGCAAGACTACCCTTTTAGCGCCAAAAATGTCAGCTTGCAGTTTCATTTTCTGGATAAAACAAGTAAACCACTTCTGTATCCCAATTTTGCCCAGGTTAACTGCATGCAAGGGCAGGTCACCTACTACTACTGGGATGAAGCGACTAGCCAGCCATGCCTTGCTTTCTCAGAGCGCTACGATCAGGCACTCAATAGCTACAATAAAAGTAAACTCATTAACTGGAAACCTAAACCCAAAACTCAACCATGAAAAGACTACTTATTACAGCGCTCATCACGCTGAGCATGGGCTTTGCGACATCTTGCATGAAAGGCAAACAAAATCCTATTGGTGGCAAATATACAGGACCCAGAGCTGAAGTGGCCATGCACTATGCCCTTGAAGAGTATGGCAGGCAAACTGCCAAAGCAAATGATATGCAGTTTTTAATTGCAGGTGATACAACTGATGACAAAGGCATTACCTACTGCCTTACATTCCGCACTCAGCAAACGATGAGACTTGAAAAGGGACGCCTCTTTGCCACACGCCAAGTGCAAGACTTTCTCACGATGCTACAGGCATGCCCAGAAGTAAAAACGTTCAATGCCTTTGTAAAAAAGCAGCAGATGGCACAGATTGAAAATGTAGGCTACAAAATTGTGTTTTGGGATGACAGTACAAAACGGGTACAAAAGCCCTATATAGCGCAAATCCTCTTCTCTAATAAAACCTTCTATTTTTATCGTACTGATCCAAAAACCCAGAAGCTAGAGCTGATCTTCAAAGAAGCCTACGTTGACGCACTTCACAATCTGTCTCATTTTTTGGCACTAGAGGCGACTTGATCGTAGGTTTCTTCTTGTACTTTTTCTAATTGTCCGGTTTGAGAATTGCATTTTTTATAGACAATCTTGCCCTTATCAAGATAGAAATTAGCCAGTGAGTTCTCTTTTTTAAAAAGATCATTTTGCTCAAGGACGAGAAACTGCAGTGTCAACTGCTTTGCGGTAAAAGGTTTTTCTTGTAAAAATGGCTCCACTTCGCTGCTTGCATTGATTTTTTGCAGATACAGAGCGACGCAATCGAGCACGCAGGCTCTTGCCTGCTCAACTGACAAAGATTTATAGGTGCGCAAAGTGAGAGCAAACCCTTCAATTTTTGTCATCATCGATCCACCAAGCGCAATAGGCTCAAGACCATAGCGTATATGAAGGTCCTTGGCTACTTCAAGCGTAATTTTATGCGCAGCTAGCTCATGTTTTGGTACAAGCTCACCTGAAAGAGGGGTGATCATGAAAACTAATGCCAGTGCTAAGGGAAAAGAAAGCTGTGCCTTCGTAAAAATTTTTCTCATGATGCTTATTTCACTCCATCTTGTTGTTTTGAAAGCTCTGCCATCAATAAACTTTGGTATATCGGTGATTCTACTTCCCACTGCAAACGAGAAACCATAATTCCGTTCTTGTTCAGTGTGATACCTTCACGAATATATGAAAGTGCCAGTTCTATATCCAATAAAGGAATATACCCCGCGCTGCCGACAAGGCAGTTACGAGTGCTTTTACAAGCAGTTGCTGAAACAAACGGTATTGGCGTAAAAGCTACTATTTCAATAAAGGCGCGATCTATTTCTGACATGCGGCTTAACACTATACCTGGAAGAAAAGAGGCATCTTTTGCACAAAGCTGTAAGCTTGTTCCCGATTTTGCCTTCACACTCATCACGGCGCTGTCAAGCTGTTTTTTCACTTCTTGCATGCTAATAAAATACTGTGATCCAGGCAGTGGATTCCACTTTGCTGTCGTGCCATCTTTATTCTTTTTTTGCTCTTTTCCAAGAAGTTGCATGGCCTCTTGAATCGTCTCTTGCTGCACTGTTCGTTTGCCAACTTCATGGTCAAATACATAGTACTGAATGACTCCATCTAAAAGAGCAAAACTCCAAAGCACATCCTTTGGTGGCACTCGAATTTTAGGGTCAAATAAAATGCCAACCAGCTCTACAGTATTATTCTCAACCGGAAACTGCGGTAAATAAGATTGTAAGCTAGAGGTCTGATTTAAGTTTTTTAAATAAATCTCAACAGAATCGATGATCATTTTTCTAGCTTGTGGGATATCTAAAGGAGGGCCAAAGCCAAGTACGAGTGGAAGCGGCCCAACTTGAGCTGTGGGCGCCGTTTCAAGCTTTACCTCTTTTAGTAAGGGAAACACCGAATATTTTTTCGCAATTTCTACAACAGTGCTATTTTTGACCTCATTAGCAATGGAATCAAAGGCTGCGGGTTGCTGCGCCGCAAAACAAACAGTCGTTGCAAAAAGCAACGGATAGATAACAAATGACCACATTCTCATTTCCCCCATTTTAAGGCAAAATTTACTCTTATCATTTTTGCCAATATTGTTGAGAGCACAAATTTCTCTTTCAAATTTTTAATGACAAATTTTCTCCAACACGCTACATACATAAATATGAACCTTAACTTTTTGAGGAGAAATATATGCAAGTTGCACATCCAAATCTTTTAGCTGTGATCATCATGGCTTTGGTGTACATGGGAATTGGCGGTCTTTGGTACTCCAAAGGTCTCTTTGGCAAAATGTGGGCAGAATGCTGCAGCCACCATGGCAAAGAAAAAGAGTGCGCACCATCAACTAAGTGCTATATCGGCTGCTTGATTGTTGCTTTCATCACAGCTTATGTACTGGGTTTTTTCATTAATATGTCACAAGCAGTCACTACTGGTGAAGGAATCAAAGTTGCTCTTTGTGCTTGGATCGGCTTTAGCGCGACGACCATGTTTTCCGGTGTAATTTGGGGAAAGAAGCCATTAAAAGCCTATTTTATTGATGCAGGCTTTACACTTGTTATGTTCATTATCTGGGGCGCAATTTTAACTAACTGGCGCTAATTGTATTCTTGTGCGGGTTTCAGATCTGAAGCCCGCTTTTCATTTCATTCTGTGGTAAATATTTTAAGTAGATACACTTACTGGCGAGCGTTGTTGCTTTTTTGCCTGCTTCTCACTTTCAACAAGCAATAAAAATTCCTTAGTTTCACTGATGACTACTTTCGAAAGCAGCATCAAGGCAATTAAGTTTGGGAAGGCCATCAGACCATTAAAGATATCCGAAACTTTCCAGACAACCTCCAACTCCAACACCGCACCAAATGCTACAAAAAGAGTAAAAATTATGCGATATATAGGCACGCTTTTGATTCCAAAGATATACTCGACGCACTTTTCACCATAATAGGCCCAGCCTAAAAGTGTAGTAAAGGCAAAGAGGACAAGTGCCACGCTGACAAGATAACCACCCCAAGGGATAACAGAATTAAATGCTTGGACTGTCATCGAAGCACCGTTCAATATTTTTCCATTGGCAGACAAAAGACCAAAGACATCCGTTACTCCAAGTACAAGCGCTGTCATACTGCACATGATGATTGTTGCCAGAAAACTTCCCGTCATAGAAACAAGTGCCTGACGTCCCGGAGTATCAGTTCTAGCAGAGGCTGCTGCAATTGATGCTGTACCAAGACCTGCTTCACTTGTCATTAAACCGCGGCTAATACCCATTTGAATGGAGCTAGCTACGGTAGCTCCAAGAAAACCACCAAATGCAGCCTGACCGGAAAAGGCGTGCTTGAAAATAGACATAAGAGCATCAGGAATGCGATCATAACAGCTTATCAGGATATAACCTGATCCGAAAATGTAGATAATAGCCATGAAAGGAACAAGCCAGCTTGCTACTTTACCAATGCTGCGAATACCACCAAGAATACTTAAGCCTGTGAAAGCTGCCAAGATAACGGCTGTCAAGCGAGGATCAACAGAAAAAACGCCGCGCATCACATCAGCTACAGAATTGGCCTGCAACATGTTACCACCACCAAGGGCAGCTATAGAGCCAAAAAAGGCAAATCCGAAGGCCAAACTTTTTAAGCCAAGGCCTCTTTCAATGAAATACATTGGCCCGCCCGACATCTCATTTTTTGCATCAATGACTCGATATTTTACAGCTAAAATTGCTTCGGCATATTTAATGGACATGCCAATAAGCGCTGTCATCCACATCCAAAAAATGGCACCAATGCCGCCTGTCGCAATGCAAGTGGCAACACCTGCTATGTTACCAATGCCAATTGTGGCAGCTAAAGCTGTCATCAGTGACTGGAAATGGCTGATATCACCAGTACTTTTAGCACCTGCCGTTTCTTGGTGAGCACGATTTGGACTTTTTCCAAAAGCAAGCTTTAAGCCA
>JAHFTM010000156.1 GCA_023269335.1 Chlamydiia bacterium | reverse complement strand
CCTACTGAATTGCAAGCTAGCCCTCAACCACTCGCATCCAAAAAACTAAGCCCGTCACAAGCTCAAAGCGTAAGAGAGTCAACACAGAGGGTTAGAGAAAGAGGTTTAGAAATAAGGGCGAGGCATGCATTACAAAGCGCTGCACCAAGAACCGGATCTACGCCAATAGAAGGGTCCATAGCCGAAGAACCGGTGCAAGCTACAGAGAGACCTGCAACTCCAAAAGCAAATGTGCCAGTTACTACTCATTCAGAGCAAAGTCCGCAAGCAGCAGCACAGGCAGCTGAAGTGCCTATTGCAAAACCTACTGAATTACAAGAAGGGGTTCATTTTCCTAAAAGACCTGATTGGATGGATATAGATAAGTTAAAAGCTTTTACGAGTGAGAGGCTCGAAACACGCAGCTTTAAAGTAGGAAAAATCCTCGGAAGTGATCGGTATCCCAACTGGTTTCCAAAGGATGAGTTTACTTTCCGCGGCATCTACTTTGGGCTATCAGGTGCTGGTACTGGAAAAGAGACAGAAGATACAAGAAACCGATTGTTGAATAATTTGCATAAACTCTCACTTTTTGATCAGCTCAAGCTGTATGATTTAGCCATAACATTACAAAAGCGCCCAAAGGAAAATATGACAGCTCTAGAGCCGGGGCTCCCAGGTGTATTGTTAGCGCTATTAAAAACAAGTTATCAAAAAGCGAATGCTGAAAGAAATCAGAATTCAAAAAGTGAACAAAGCTGTGCACAACTTGAAAACTATCTCAAGTTTTATAGGCAGCAAGAAGAGCGTGCAGTTGCAGGTGGTAATAAGACGGCAGCTGTCGCACTCACATTTTATAAAAACCTCCAAGAAGCTCTCGGAGTTCTAACTAGATAACTTTGAATTTTTGTAATAGGTTGTCAGCGGATAACCTCTTTGAAGCTCTTGCTTCAAGCATGTCGGAAATCACTTCCATAAAGAGTGCTTTTCTCGACTTGGCTTCTTTTTCAGCAATTTTCTTTTTCAGGTCATCCTGAACAAGCTTGATTTGTTCTACAAACTTTTTTTTCACTGTTTTTTTCTGCGCCTGATCTTTTGCTTTTAATGTATCATGCACCAGGTTGTTTTTCATCCACTCAGGCTGTTTTTCAAAGAGTAGCTCGAAGAGGATAACGCCTAAAGAAAAAATATCTGACTTTTTATAGTCGATCTTATGTAAATTCGCATTGAAAGCCTCTGGAGGACTATAACTCGTCGTAGCATTTGGAATTTTGCCTTTAGCCTCTTTGTGTTTGCAGCCATGTCCCAAATCTGATACCACAGCTTTAACGTGGTTTTTATCTTTGTCTATGAAGACGTTACCAGGTTTTAAGTCACGGTGCACAAGTCCCTTTTCATGTAAGCCCTTCATTCCTGTCAATAGATCATGGGCTATTTTTAGCTTTTCATTAAAAGAGAGTTTTCGGATGACGCTTTCATTCAGAGCACCGGGCTTGTACATCTTGAAAACCATGGAGACCTTTTTGTCGCCAGTAGTTTTTTCTTTATGTAAGGTAATAGATTTTGCCTGAATGACACCGCTAATGCCTTTTGCTTTTTTTAAGGCCTTTACTTCCTGATGAGCAGTTCCTTTTTGCTCAGCGTGAGCAACAATTTCTGGTTTATTGTGGTCATACTGGATTGACTTGGTAACAGTTTTGAAAAAGCCTGTGCCAAGTTTTTTTGCACCGTTATGGCATTTTAAATGGATAAAGGTGAGTTTTGTCTTCGGGTCGTACTCGATAGTGCGACTCAGGCCTGTTTTATCACTTTTAAGGTAGTACTTTTTTTTGTCGATGTGCGCTTTGAGTTTCGTCTCAATAAAAAGGGCTATTTCTAAGAGCTCATTTTCTTCAATTTTTGTGCCTTTAAGCTCCTGCATTTTTTTGCAGCTGGTTAGTGCCTGTTTAAGAGGCTCACATTTCAATGTTTTGGCAAGTTCTTCAATCTTGGAAATAGTAATTGTTGTGCCGCAGTTGTTGCGAATAAGCGTTTGGATTTGGTTATAATCTTCACTTTTAATAGCGTTCATAAGTTCATTTTTTATTTTAACCATAAAGTTATTCGTCCTTATTTATACTACTTTAAATATCGATAATGTTATTTAGTTGTATGTTTGTTTGCAATATTTATAAAAATTCTAATGGTTCATGGTGGACCATAAAGTGTGATCGCAAGTTAAGTAAACCTAAATTGTGAAAAGAGTGACTGTATTTTTTTATATAAGTGTATGCATTACAAAGTGATATGTAAAATGGTTGAATCTTTATAGCTTCTTTATCTAACCTTATCGCTTCTTGAAGAAAGTCAACGCATGTTTTTTAATAATTCTGCAGTCAAGAAATGATCAGAACGCTTATCTAAAAAGGAGATATTCAGATGGTAAATGCAAATCCACTCGGTGCAATTTTACAAAATGTGGTTGCTGATCCAGCGCAACAAATTGTAGCGTATGGCAATTGGCTCTATGGTGAAGTAAATGATACTGTACGGTGGCTAGATCATGATATTGAGGTACTTGTTGAAGAGCACCTTCCAAAGAGTACTCATCAAGTAGCAATGAGTGTGATTCGCTCAGCTCCTGAAATATTTGTTTGCACAGCTGTCTTTTCAGGTGTTGGAGTTACACCGGCACTTCTTTATTGGGGTACACGCGTTGCAAAGATTTCTTGGCCTTTTATCAAAGAGATCTTGAATTTTCAATTCAATCAACAGGCAGTTGGTGTGGCTGCAGGTCAAGCTTTGAAGGATCTTTTTGACTCCTATAAGAATTTTCGTCCGGCGATTGGTATGTGTGCTTCTGTTGCAGCTGGTGTCTCGTTTGTTTTTGGTTGGGTAACAGGTGACTATTCGCTGATGATACGCTCTTCAATTTATGGTGTGGTAGCTCAGCTTGCTTTTACAGCAGTGATGCTTGATGCACAGGCGTCAGTTGAAGTAAGAGAGGCTGCATCATCACTTCCTCCTAGAGAAAGACCACTAGATAAAGTGAGTACAGAGGTAGCTACAAAGCCAGGTCATGCAGATTCAAGTGCTATTGAAGGAGATCCTTCTGTAGCAGCAGCTAGTTCGAGTTCAAGCTCAAGTTTAACCGGTGAAGTAAGAGGGGCTACATCATCACTTCCTCCTAGAGAAAGACCACTAGATAAAGTGAGTACAGAGGTAGCTACAAGGCCAGGTCATGCGGATTCAAGTGCTACTGAAGGAGATCCTTCTGCAGCAGCAGCTAGTTCGAGTTCAAGCTCAAGTTCAAATTTAGCCGATGTCAATGCAGAGAGGGGTTGAAAAGCTCAAAGTGGAACAGCCCAGGGCATCACGCCCTGGGTTGATATTTTAGTATCCGTGACTATTGCCACAGCCGCACGATGAACGCACGTTTGGATTGGTGATTTTAAAGCCTGACTGTAACCCGTCGACATAGTCGATTTCGGCTCCTAATAGGCGCTCTAATGTGTTATTTGCAATGTGAATATCAACGCCATGTTGTGTGATGATCAAATCGTCATCTGCAGCTTTTGGTGAAAAGTCAAGAGCATACTCAAATCCGCTACAACCTGCCGGTTTTTCATCAAAACGTAGTCCGTAACCAACTTTACCGTCTTCTTTACAAATAGCAACGAACTTTTCAGCCGCTCTTTGTGTAAGGGTTATAGTTTCAAGATTTGTCTCTTCTTCTAAAATGGAGTTGAGAGTGTTCACAAGCTTTTCAAGATCTTCTTCAGTCAGGCCATGACCTAGCACACCAGACTCAAGCGTTTCCCAGGTGGCTGCAGAACAACCCACGCAATGCAGACCTGTTTTTGTCAGCGCCGTTGCAAGCTTTTGTGCTTTTTGCGGGAACTTGGCAAAGATTGACTCGATCGTCATGTCTTTCGTTATTTTTTCGGTAGTTTGTGTCATAAATTTTTATCTTCTCTTTTAAAAAGTGATTTTTACGCAGCCTGTTTTAATTGTACATTGGCATGCCATACGCTCTTTTGCTGTGCCGCATTCACCAAGAAAATCAATTTCTGCTTGTGAAGGGGGGGTAAGGTTTTCTCCACCTTCTTTGATCTCGATCACACAGGTGCCACAAATGCCTTCAGTACAAGCAAAAGGTACGCCTGCCTCTTCACAGGTTTGAGCAAGGGGTGAGTCATCTTGAAGTTCTGCCTCTTCACCACTGTTTTCAAAAATAATTTTCGCCATTTTCTTAAAAGTCCTTATGTTTAACAAAAAGTAATTATAAAAGAATAATCTTTAATTTATATTTTGTCAATGCTTTGCTTTTTTAGTCGTTGTTTTCTTAATAGTTTCTTTTTTAGAGGCTGTCTTTTTAGCGGCAACTTTTTTCGGAGGCTCTTTTTTATCAGCGGCTTCTACTTTTTTCATCTCTTTGCTATCTTTTCCTTCTTTGCCTACTGGCTTTGGCGTCACTTTTATGACACCTTTCGTAATACCTTTCGAAGGGTAGTGATCAATCCAAATGGGCGAGCTCCATGCCATATGTCCATCTTCTTGCATCACACGCAGGTAGTAAAAAACAAAAGGCGGCTTTTTATCTTTGGCATCAATGACTACATCTGATAGCGGTTCCATATCGTCATAGGTAAAGTCAAGCACGTTGGAATTAGGAGTGAACTTTGTCAGCACCTTATCATTTCTTAATAACTCAACATAACTGATGTTTTTAGTGCCCGCAATATGACCACTGATATGACGGTTTACATGCAGACCAGGTTTTTTCTGAGTATCAGACCCCATGACAAGCCCGGCAAGAAAAAGCCCCACAATAATACGCTCACCCGTTGTAGCATAGCAATTCCTGTTATAGAGAGCTTCAAAGAGTGACTGCCTTGTCAACTCTTCTGCAAACACACCAGTAAGGCCGGGTGAGTATTGCGTCTGCTCACCATCATAAAAATCACTATAGATACCCCGATCATCAAGGCCGCCAGCAACAAAACCAAAGCGCTTATTTTGAAGGAGCGCTTTCAGTAAAGAGCCTTCTTTAGCTTCGCTAATCCCTTTTTTGTTAGCAGAGGTAATCGGGCGTTTATTGCCTTCCTCTTTTAGACACTCGGAAGAGCCCCAGGCATTGTAGATTTCAACGACACGCTCATATTCAGGCTGGAAATCTTCAAAGTTATAACTTAAGCCTTTGCCCATTGAAAGCGTAGGAATGGAGATGATCTCTTTAGGCGAGCAGATCTTGTAGATCTTTTTCAACGAGCTTGAACGCTGATCTTTC
>JAHFTM010000155.1 GCA_023269335.1 Chlamydiia bacterium | reverse complement strand
CATGAGGTCCATAGCTCTGGTATTCCAAAAAAAGGAGAGAAGGTAATAGATGACAATCGCAATCAGCGAAATCTCTATTGCCGGCACTATGTATGGAGCAATGCTCTCTACTGTTACCATAGAACAATCCTTAATTTGCAAAACTGTCACAGTATGATAAATTGCTGAATAAAAGAAAAGGTAACTTTAGGGATTGTAAGGTTTGATAAAAGTGAGCACAGCCTTTGGAACCAACTCACTTGATACCGCTTATGTAGATAGCCTCAATTTGGATCATATGAGGCAATACCTTGGCTCTCAGCAAGCAACTTTGCAACCAGTTTTTTTAGCCTCCACTTCTTGCCCGCATCTTCAAAATTTTCTACACTCCTTATGTCTCTCTCAAATATACGCGGTTTCCGGAGAGTGTTTGCTTGTTTTAATAAACGCATCACATGAGCTTCGCCAGCTCGTTCATCATTTTCTTTTCCTACACATCTAGACCCTTCGGGTTTTATTTTATCATTTGCTTTTTCTTTAGCGACAGCTGAGCTACCGCTTGACGTTTGCTTGTTAAGTGCTAGCTTTGGGAGCAAAATGTTATTCATTTTAGCCGCCTGACTACCAGCAGATGCTTGCTCAGCGGATGCTGTGATCGCTGCTGCCGCACTTGCTGCATTTGCTGCATTTGCTGCATTTGCTGCATTTGCCGCACTTGCTGCGCTTGCCTCTGTATGATTGGGACGTGGAGTACTTATTGCAGAACTCGTTGACATGAAAAACCCCTTAATTTTTTGGTTATATTTGATTTGTGCGGCGAAATTACTAGTAGGCCAAAGGTCCCTGTGCCCTGAAAATTAAATCACGTGCATCGCGATGATCTGCCACATCATGCACACGTATTATATCTACTTGTGATAACATTAACATTGAATTCAAAGCTATTGTAGCAGACAGAATATCGTTCCTTTCTTTATTTAGAAACCTGTAAATAAATGATTTTCTAGATATGCCATAAAGAATTTTAAAACCCAACTTCTTAAATAAATCAATATTTTTAATGAGCTCAAAATTATCTTCTATCGACTTACCAAAACCAATACCGGGATCAATGATGATATGCTCTGGATATACCCCCTCAGCTACAAGCAGCTCTGTCTGCTTATCGAGAAAGTCATACACTTCTGCTACAACACCTTTTTCATACACTGGCTTTTCCTGCATATTCGCAGGCATGCCTTGCATATGCATCACACACACATCTACTTGTGCAGCAGCAGCAAGTTTGCGCATTTCAGGATCAATAAAACCTGTGATATCATTAATCATCGTCGCGCCATTATGGATCGCTTGCTTTGCTACCTCAGGCTTTATTGTGTCGATGCTAAGAGGTACTTTCACATAAGGCGCAAGCTGCTTTACTACCGGTATTACACGCTTTAACTCTTCTTCTAGAGAAACTGCTTCCAAGCTATCATACAACTTGGCTGGCCTTGAAGACTCTCCGCCAATATCGATACAATCTGCACCTTCAGCTATCAGCCGATGCGCCTTTTCAACAGCTTGCTCAGTTGTAGTCGTTCTCGATGGGGCATAAAAAGAATCTGGGGTCACATTCACAATCCCCATAATTTTTGTCTTTTTTATCATGATCTCACAGGAAACCCGACTGCTGTTTGATAGCAAAGAAGAAGGTGGTCTACTCCCTGCATGGCTCTGTGAGGACGCCCCTCACCAGGCAGCTTGAGTGCTTGTGCAATTGTATCTTTGGATAATTTTAACTCATCTGGAATGGGATCGCCGGATCGTTTACATTTTTCAATTTCTAAAGCCCAGTACATCGATGCAAAATCAAGCCAATGATAAGGCCAAAATAGCTTTTCTTGCATGTAAGGATCGATTAATTTAGCAAAAAATGCGCGATCAAACGATGGGTTTTGACAGATGAAAACAGATTTTCCACGCTGAATACCCACACTCTTAAAGCAGGACTTCACCTCTTTAGCAACCTCACTTTCACTTTTGCCCATTTGCACCTCTTCCCAAGTAAAACCGTTGATGGAAATACTAATAGGATCTCGCTTTTCCCATATTTCAAAAGAGTGCGCAATCACCTGAGAGTAGCGTATTTTCTCTTCACCAGTTGCCAAATCGATCACCCGTAGAGCGATCTCTAACACACAGTGTTTATTGCAATCCAGCCCTGTAGTTTCTTGGTCCAAAAAAATTCCTAGCATGACGTGCCTTATGCCTTAACAAAGTCTTTACGAATTCACAAAATATCGAGAAGTGACTATACTCTATAGCTAAGATTTTATGAAATACTGAGTGAGTAAATTATGAAACTGGCTACAAAAGCAGCACATGTTCTTGTTCGACTGCGCTACCCCGTCTCTTTACCAGAGGAAATTGCAAGTGCGCTGGGAATTGATATTTGCAACTCCCTCAGATTTAAAAAAATTCTTAATTTATTGACAAGTCCAGGATGCTGCCCTACTACACTTGCTCGATTTATGCCTCGTGATGTGGCAGAGCGAGCATTCACTGGAGCGCTGCGTAAAGACTGCTTTTCTAAAAGCAGTCTTTTTTCATTTTACTTTCCTGACGGCTGGATGGAGTTTGAATTGCAGTTTGACGAGATCTCTCGTTTGAGGCGAATCTATGTACACCACAAACTTATTTCTCATCACCACGGCTTTGAGTTGCCACTCAAAGACCATTTTGAGTGAAAAGCTACCAACCCTGGCTTTTGGCCCGCTCGGCAATTAAATTCAATGCAGAGCCAGCCTTAAACCATTCGATTTGATTCTGATTATAAGAGTGATTCAGCATAACTTGTTCTTTGATGCTGTCTGAATGGGTTATTTCAAGAATGAGCTGTCTTCCAGGAGCAAACTCTTTAAGATTGCGTATTGCTAAGCGATCATCTTCGCGAATTTTGTCATAATCAGATGGATCTGCAAATGTCAAAGCTAAAAGACCCTGCTTTTTAAGGTTTGTCTCATGGATACGGGCAAAACTTTTGACAATGATAGATCTGCCAAAAAGAAAGCGCGGCTCCATTGCAGCATGCTCTCTTGATGAACCCTCGCCATAGTTTTCATCACCCACAGCAATCCATCCTTGCTGCTTTCTTTTATAGCATCTAGCGATACTTGAAAAGGTTTCCATGGCATCTGTGTAAATGTTTTTGCCACGTCCTACTTCATCATGAAAAGCATTCACTGCACCACTAAAAAGATTGTCTGAGATAAGATCTAAGTGACCGCGATACCGCAGCCATTTTCCAGCAGGCGATATATGATCAGTAGTACACTTTCCAGAAGCTTTCACAAGAACAACTAGATCTTCAAATTCTTTTCCATCTTCACTCCAGGGTGCAAATGGCTCAAGAAGCTGCAGACGATTACTTTTAGGGTCAACGATGATTTGTACAGAACTACTCTCTTTTGCTGGCTGCACATAGCCAACACAAGCACCTACAAATCCATTTTTCGGCAACTCTTCACCCGTTGGTGCTACAAGGCGCACCTTCTCGCCCTTGTCATTTACAAGCTCATCTGCAAGAGGGTTGAAGGAAAGCGATCCAGCAAGTGAAAGAGCAATCACTATCTCAGGGCTTGCGACAAATGAATGGGTACCTGGATTGGCATCGTTTCTTCCAGCAAAGTTGCGATTATAAGAAGTGAGGATCGAGTTTTTTTCCCCGAAAGTCACATCGCTTCGCTTCCACTGACCTATGCAGGGCCCACAAGCATTTGCCAAGACAAGGCCACCTATTTTTTCTAGCACTTCCAGTTGACCATCTCGCTCAATAGTAGCTCGGATCTGTTCCGACCCAGGAGTAATTGTCAGTGGACATTTTGCCTTCAATCCTAGTGCAATCGCCTGCTTTGCAATGCTTGCGGCTCTTTCTATATCTTCATAACTTGAGTTTGTGCAAGAGCCGATAAGTGCCACTTTGATTTCATCTGGATACCCATTCTCTTTTACAGCTTTAGTAAGCTCCGATATTTTCCAGCATTTATCGGGTGAATAAGGTCCATTGACATGGGGCTCTAAGGTAGTAAGATCTATTTCAATGAGCTCATCATAGTATTTTTTCGGATCTGCCATCACTTCTGGATCAGGGGTCAGGTACTCTTGCATCTCTGTAGCAAGCAGGGCCACCTCTTTTCTTCCCGTTGCTATAAGGTAGTCTTTCATCCTAGAATCGTACGGAAAAATAGATGTCGTAGCTCCAACTTCAGCACCCATATTGCAGATGGTGCCCTTGCCAGTACAAGAAATTGATTTTGCTCCATCGCCAAAGTATTCAATGACAGCACCTGTTCCACCTTTTACAGTCAGAATCCCCGCTACTTTTAAGATCACATCTTTTGCGGATGTCCATCCTGTAAGAGCACCTGTCAGTTTTACACCGATGAGCTTTGGTATTTTCAACTCCCAGGCTAAACCTGCCATAACATCAACAGCATCTGCGCCACCAACGCCTATTGCCAGCATGGCAAGACCACCAGCATTGGGGGTGTGTGAATCTGTCCCGATCATCAAGCCGCCCGGGAAAGCGTAGTTTTCCAAAAGCACCTGGTGGATAATTCCGGCACCTGGCTTCCAAAAACCAATGCCAAACTTATTGGACACCGAAGCGAGAAAATCATACACCTCTTTACTTTCTTGCTCCGCTTTTACAAGATCTTTTTTTGCCCCAACTTCAGCTAAAATCAAATGGTCGCAATGCACTGTGGCAGGAACTGCCGTTCGCTTTCTCTCAGCAAGAATGAGTTGTAAAAGAGCCATCTGCGCAGTAGCATCCTGCATCCCCACCCGATCAGGCAGAAAGTCGCAATAGTCTATAGATCTCTTTACAGGCGTAACTAGGCTTTTGACAAGGTGTGTATAGAGAATCTTTTCTGTAAGCGTCAGAGGCCTTTGAAGAAGGCTCCGTACACATTTCAGCTCATCTCTCATCTTCTTATAGGTCTTTTGTATCACATCCAAATCAAATAGCATAACCCACTCATAGTGCGTTTAAATTATCTAACGCGATGTACGAGTTTTTTGATATTGGAGTCAAGCTTACGATTTTGCGATTTACAGCTCAGGCAAATCACATAATCACAGGCCAGACACGCAATAAAACTCGCACATCGCATGTATCTATATATTGGATCTGAAAAAAAGTATAGCAATAGAAAAAAAGTGGGAAGACTGTAAGCCGGATTCTGTCTACTGAGATTGCTCTCAGGAAGCAACCATTCATCTAGGAATTTCGTCACCGAAATACCCAAGCGATTCTTGCAAGGTATAAAG
>JAHFTM010000154.1 GCA_023269335.1 Chlamydiia bacterium | reverse complement strand
CTTTTTTTTTGTCTGAGATGTTTTATTCAAATGATAACTGAAATAATACAATTGAATTTTTGTTTCTTTTGCTGCATACTCTGAGCATTTAGATACTACAATTAATTTGAGGAAGCAATGACAACGCAGTCACTTTCAGCTTTGACTTTACAAGTGGTAGATCATGAGGCAGACCTAAAGCCAAAGACGGAAAGTTCTGATTCGACGTTCACTTCAACCCGTACTGGAAGGTACATCAGATGGCTCTATCCTGCGCAGTCGATAGACTCGGATGTTACAACGATCATTGAGCGTGTAGTGAGGCAAACTAAAGTCATTGAAAAAGAAGCCCAAGCAGGATGTTGCGCTCCAACTAAAAGATGCTGTACTAGTACTCTTGGAACTATTTTGAAAGTAATTACTCTGGGTGGGTTTTTTGGCCTTATTCCTCTTCTTAAACTTTACTGCTGCAATCGAGCGTGCGCCAAAAGTGAAGATAATCAGGTTTTAGATGTAGTTGCTGATATCAGTTGGATTCCTCCTTGGAATTTTACTGCTCACAAGTGCCTTACAAAATGGACGCTTACCTCATGCTGCTTTAAAGGCATTTCCCCTTGGACTGCTCCTCCCTATTCAGAAGCAGAATGTGTATTTACAGAAGCACGAAAAAGGCTCTTCTCTGAGCTAGATGATCCAGACAAGAAGAATGTGCAAGTCACCATTCAAGCCCCTGGTGATGTAGAACTGAATGGCATTTGGATTAAGGGTGAAGGTAAAAAAGCAATTCTCTATGTCCCAGGAATTGGTGGTCTTTATGAAGAGGCTGCCGTGCAGTGGATTATTCGTGATTTTATCACTTTCCTTCAGCAGACGTTTAAAGGAGTTGATATCCTGATCGTCAATCCACGTGGGACAGGTATAAGCCAGAGCTCGTCAACACTCGATACTTTTCAAGTAGATGTATTATGTTCTTTTAAATTTCTTGTAGCTCAAGGTTTTGATCCTGAAAAAACAGTCATCTGGGGCCATTCTTTAGGTGGCGGACGTGGTATGCTAGGGGCAGCACTTGTTCAAAAAGAATACCCAGATAAGAAGATTAGCATGGTGAGTGATCGTTCATTTTTAAATGTCTCAGATGTTGCCAAAGCCAGGTTTTTATGTTGTGGAGGCGTGGTAGGTAAATATGTTCAAGAAAATGGGTTAGAAATGGATTGCCAACTGGCCGCAAACTCACTGAAAGGACAAATTGTTGCTATTGCCTCTGAAGAAGATGACACGATTCCTTATGCGCAGTCTTCGTTTGTTATAAAATTTCCTTCGCAGGAAGGACGCAACTACATTCGCATTACACTTGAAAAAAGCGCAGCAGATGCAAAAGGCAAAAGTAGTCCACATACTCGAAAATTTACAGCGAAAGAAGGTCAACAAGTTCAAGTAGCCTTGGAGCAAATATTTGGGAAAAATGGGCTGCAGACAGATGATGATAAAAAAAGCAGGGGCGATCAAAAGGTATGAGAAGGAGAAGCTGTGTTTTTAGATAGTGCAATACAGGCATTGCAAGGAGTAAGAAATTTATTTATTAGTGCTGTGTCAAACTTAAAGTCAGCAAGTGATACAAGCTATCAGCCAAGCACTATTACAAAAGCTAAAAAAGCATATAGTGTACAAGAGAGACACCTCAGATGGACAGCGCCGCAACAATTTTCAAATAAAGTTGTAAATAATGTCGTAGCACTTGTGAAAAGGCAAAAAGTAATCATTGATCTAGAAAAGAGCCGTCCTCCATTTTTGTTTGTTCGCAGACATATCGCTAGCCTTGCCTCTACGGCTTTCAAAGTTATGACACTCAACGGTCTTTTTGGTTATATTCCAATAACTCAGTATTTCAACGAGACCATTTGTACGCTTACTGAAGAGGAGCATCTACTAGCAAGAGTTGAAGATATTAAGCTGTTGCCACCATGGAATTATAATGCACATCCATCAATGAAGTGGGCATTGACTGCAAAAATTTTACAGGGTATTGCCTCCAGCCCCTCTCCTTGGCTGGTGCCTCCCTATGAAGGTGCACAAGATCTGTTTACTGAAGCGCGTAAGAAATTGTTTTCAGAAACTAATGAGCAATACCATCAGCTCACGATCACTACCCCCGATGGTGTAGAATTGAATGGAATCTGGATAAAAGGAGAGTCAAAAAAAGTGATTCTTTTTGTGCCTGGCATTGGGGGCTTGTATGAAGAGGCAGCTGTGAAGGGTAATATTGCCGAGTTTATTGCCTTTTTCCAAAAAATCTATAAAGGCGTCAATATTGTCATGATTAATATGCGTGGTGTTGGGGTAAGTAAAGGCTCAACAACACCTGATTCAACTCAAATAGATATTTTTTCTCTTTTTCAGTTTCTTCTGACACAAGGCTTTGATCCAGAAGATGTGCTAGTTTGGTGTCATTCCTTAGGCAACTGGGGAGGGCTGAAGGGGGCTGCGTTGATACAAAGAGAATTTCCAACTAAAAAAATTAGCGTAGTCAGTGATCGCTCATTTTTGCGCGCCTCTGATGTAGCGGGTACCTATTTTCCATATGTCGGTCAGGTTTGGAAAAAATATATTCAAGGAAATGGCTTAGAAATAGACTGTGAAGAGGCAGCTACTGCACTTCAAGGGCATGTAGTGGGCATTTATTCAGAAGAAGATACAACAATTCCGTATGAGCAAGCGTCATTCCACGCTAAAATGGATAAAACAAAGATTAAAAATTATATTCCCTTGCGGTTAGAAAATGGTTATGTCTGGGCTCATACAAGGGTCTTTACCGAAAATGAATCAAGTCAGATTGGTAAAATTGTCACAACAATTTTTACACAAGGAAAAAGCTACCAAGAAGTTGATAAGCAAGATAGGGTAAAGTGATCTCTGACTATTTCTTAAGAACTTTTTTTGTCGAAAGTGCAGTATGCCTCTTTTTTTCAATACTGTCTGCTTGTTCACTAAGATTAAACTGAACGCGCACGACCTTATCTTTTAAGGCTGTTTTTTTAGGTAGACTCAAAAGTTCAATGGGCTTCTGAAATTCCTTATAAGCACTATTATGCTTCTCAATTTCCTGGTTTACGGCCACGATAAAATCTTTTGAAAGTCGACTTATTTTTCGCAGCTCTTCGACAATAGCTCCAAGTGAATAGTTTTCATTAAGAAAAGTAGCTTTAATGGCTGCCATCCCTGATTTTTTTTTCTCAGCATAGATAAGATTTGATTTCTTACACAGAACATACTCATTTGGATTTTTTGAAAAATCTTGAATGGATGGATCAAGTTGCGGCATTGATAAACCTCAATATTGGGTGTTTCAATCGCACTCTATATGTAAAGTTAATTTTTTACAAAGAACTATTTTTTTGTTTCGATTGTAGAGCTAAAGTGCAAGTATCGCAAGTAATGAGTAAGAGATCAGCTGCTGTAAAATTTTTTCTCAATAGTTTTTTGTAGAAGGCGATTTTTAGTGTCGTAAATTTCTATAAAACTATGGGGTACTGTATCGTTATCTAAAAGAGAGAGATTGATAAAATCAAAATGCCCTACATCAGGTTTTGTATGATTGAAAAGAGGTGGTTTTAAAAGATCAGTTTTATTCAAACCAGAGGTATAAAATGCCCCAAGATTGCAAGCAGTTTTTAAAAATTTATTTTTTAAACGGCTAAAGGCTTCTTGAAATTCCTTGTTGGGCATTTTTAAAGAAAGTGCATGAGCTAGCTTTGCATCTTGAAAAAGGAAAGGGAATTCTAGGGGATTTGCTGGTCGTACCATTTGAAGGAGTTTCTCTGGATACAAAATAAAATGCTGCAAAATATGGATGCTTTTTTTTTCTCGTTTTACATGCTCTACAACCGCGGGAAAGTCTTGAAAGATAACTGAAAAAAAATCGATCATGCGCTGAGAGCTCAGCTTCCACACAGAGGTAGTCAAGGCAACCTGAAAGGCAACTTTGTGCTCTTTGTTTGTGATCGACGGATCGGCTCCATGATTGAGAAGGGTAAGTGCAATAGGTCCAAAGGCAAATTCACAAGCATAATGCAAAGCAGTATTACCTCTTGCATCTTGAGCATTCAGGTCAATTCCTTTGGCAAGCAAGTGAGCAACAAGTTGAGTCATTTGTGTGAATGTCGCAAGATGTAGCGCTGTTCTTTGTGAGTTTTCTATGTCATCGTAGATAAAGTTGAGTTCATTCATACGATCAACAAGACGAATAGCATGCTGTTCGCTTTTATTCTGACAGGCTTTGAGATACAGAACGGAGAGGATAAGCATTGGTGCGCGTTGATATTTTAAGATAAGAGCATCGATTGCTGTGAGTTGCTCTGAATCATTCATATTTGCAGCTAGATAAAAGGCAAGGGTCTCATTTTGTAAAAGATAGGCGACCTCAAGTGGGTTTGCATCGCGCTCATTACGATTTTTATCAAGAAGATATTCAGGGTGTTCAGTGAAAAACCGAGGAAATGCATTGAGATGTAAGTCTAAAGCGTCTACTACTGCACCGCAAGGGCTAAAAAAGTGTGTAAAAAAGTGAATCATTTTGGCGGGATTAGTTTGCCAAAGAGGAGAGGCAAGTCCAAGTTGGAAGGGTGTTCGGAGTTCATTTTTTGAAAAACTTGTAATGCTGGCACCCTGTTCTATAAGGAGTGCTGCAGTTTCTTTATGTCCTAAAAAACAGGCAATATGAAGAGCTGTTCTTCCATCAGAGTTGAATGCATTGAGAGGCACCTGTTTTTCAATCATTTTTTTTACTACTATAGAGTCATTGTCTTCTACAGCCTTGTGTAAAGGGGAGCTTTGATCAGCAAAAGACGTTTGGATGTCCATTCCTTTGTCAATAAGGTGTACTATAAAATGCGAAAGTTTATTTTCTAAAAGGAAGCTCAATGAATCTTGTCTATTTTCGAAAAGTTTATTTGAGTGTTGTATCAGAGTATTTTCTAGAGAGTCTAATAAATGAGGCGTTAGCAGCTTTTCTTCTTTTAAAAAGCGAATGAGAGCCATCAGTTCTGCAAAATGAAGGGATGTAAGCCAAGAATCACTTAAAAGGGCTTGGGTATTATTTAAAAGGCTGTTTTTCAGATTTCTAAGATCTAAAGAATGTACAAAACCACTGAGAGTAAATGCTATGATTATTTCAGCAATCAAAGTTGTGTTGAGTGTTACATCGGTTAAGAAAAAAGAGGCGGAGGTGGCTTCGTATGCAAGCGTGTAAAAGTCTTTTGTGCCTTTTTTATGTAAAGAAAATGCAATGGTAAGTTTGGCTAAAGACTCTACACCCATTGCTGCAAGACTTGAAACATCATGGTCATAAAATGCCACTAT
>JAHFTM010000153.1 GCA_023269335.1 Chlamydiia bacterium | reverse complement strand
TGTCGTTCGATTCACTCGTAACTTCTCAAGTGAATTCTGCACAGCTTTTTCGCTTTCATTATCCAGCGCGCTTGTCGCCTCATCAAAAATGATAATTGGTGGATCTTTCAAAAAAACACGTGCCACGCTGAGCCTCTGCTTCTGTCCACCTGATAATTTTACACCTCGTTGCCCAATATCGGTCGCATATCCTTTTGGCAGCGCCATAATAAAATCATGCGCATTTGCTTTTTTGGCAGCAGCAATGATTTCCTCATTGCTTGCATTTGGTTTTCCATAGCGAATATTGTCTGAGACAGTCCCAGAAAAGAGATAGACATCTTGTTGGACAATGCCAATATTTCTCCTTAATGAGCACAGCTTCATCTCATTAATATTTTTTCCATCAAGCAGTATTTGTCCTTTATTTACTTCATAGAATCGAGGAATTAAAGAGCAGAGTGTTGTTTTTCCAGCGCCTGATGGGCCCACTAAAGCCACATATTCGTAAGCTTTTATATTCAATGCTATGTTCTTGAGGACATGATCATAGCCCTCTTTATACTTAAAGCTTACATTTTTAAATTCTATATTTCCCTGAACATCTACAAGTTCAATGGCCTCTTTTGCATCCTGTATATCAGGCTTTACCTCTAACGCTTCCATAAACCGTTCAAAACCGGTAATTCCCTCTTGATAGAGCCTTGTAAAATTACCCAACCTCTGTATCGGTTCAATGAGAATACCAATGTAAAGTAAAAATGTGAGCAGATCCGCTAAATCTAAAGATCCCTTCACAATGCATACTCCGCCAAAGATAACCACCGCAACGGTCATGAGCTGCGTGAGCGTCATCAGACCTTCATAAAAATAGGCCTCGTTTTTGTACCCCTCTTTTCTACTGGCAACAAAACGACCATTTGCATGAGCAAACTTCTTTTTTTCAATCTCTTCGTTCGTAAATGACTGCACAACTCGGATGCCTGAAAGTGTATCTTCCACTTGCGCGTTAATATCACCAATCCTATCTTTACTTTTTCGTAGAGCACTTCTCATTCGCTTACTAAAGTAAAACCCATACACACCCATGATTGGCAAAAAGAGCAGGACTATCAGCGTCAGGGTCACATTGATACTGAATAAGATGACGCCTGCACCAATGAAATTTAAGAATGAGATGACGACATCTTCTGGGCCATGATGATAAAGCTCTGAAAGATCAAACGAGTCGTTCGAGATCCGGGTCATGAGCTGACCTGTTCTTTGATCATCATAAAAAGTGAAGGATAGTTTTTGATAGTGCTCAAATAATTCACGGCGCATGTCACCTTCCATCCGTGCGCCCATCACATGCCCATGATAATCAATAAAGGTGTGGCATGCAGCTACAGCGCCACTAAGGCAAGCATAAGGCCACCCATCATGTAAATATCGCTGAGAGCACCGGGCGTATCAGTAGCTAATAAATTTTTGGTGATGTATCTGATGCATAAAGGAATCGCAAGCGTAATTGCTGACACAATACAAGCACAGAACATGTCTGCAAAAAAAAGACCCAAGTAGGGCTTGTAATAGGACAAAAATTTCTTCACTCGCAAATTCACAAAAGTACTCCTCGGATGTATCACAGATCGGCTGAATCATTTAGCTGTTTGTCATTCAAGAACATCCTGCACATGCTCTTGAGGACGATGGATACTTGCCAAAAATTTTTCATGTGCTTGCTCGTAGTCAGCTTGCAGTCTTTCATTCATATTTTGATTTTCAAGCACCTCTATCAGAGCATAGCCTAGCTCTAGCTGAAATGTCTGTCTCAATGTTAAGATCAATATTTCAAGAGTATATTCTGGAAGCTGTTTCTGAAAAAATCGTTGCTCAAGCAGCTCTGGGGTATACATTAAGCTCATGCCTATTTCGCCGACTGACCCATTAGTAAAAAAGTCCTTTAATAGGCCATTGTAATTCATTTGATCCTGTCTGTCTAAAATATCTTTATCGACCAACTCTAACATAAACTGTTGCCCCTTACGAAGAACCTCTTGAGTATGCAGTGCTCTTGTTATTGCCAGGAGTGCCTTTTTAAAGAATTCTTTGCGATCTGTTTGTGCAAGTATCGATAGCTCCTGCCTCGGTATTTCCGGCATACGTTCATGTATATAATTCAACAAATCCAGATAAAACGGTGGGAGATGTAGGCTAGAGGGAAGAAGCATCGAGCGTAGGCATTCTTCTGGATTGTGCGTCTCTTTCAACCGTTTGGCTGCAGCGCGTGAGATCACTTTTTCAATAAAGGGCTTAAGGAGAGGCTCTGTACGCGCTTTTAATAAAAAATTATATAGGTAACCGCGCCACTTTGTTGCTGTTGGCTTATGATGCGAAAAATCTTCTTTATCGAACATTCCCTGTAAAATGCAGCTCATGAGCTGCTTCTTATCTCCAAGCTTTATAGTAGATTCTTCCATAATATAGGCTTGCAGGCGCTCATATTGCTCTTGTGTGACTCCACACTGCTTAGTGACCGCTGTCATCTGCTCTAGGCTTAAATGTGTTGGTTGGAAAAAGCAAATCGTGGAAACTACTTTTTTGATTTGAGTATACGTGACAAGTTCAGGGCCTTGAAGATGAGAGACTACTTTATCCAAGTATTTGTGATAGCACGCTTTCAGCTTTTCTGGCTCTTGAAGGTTATATACATTACAAAAAAATGCAACCGCTTTAAGTGGTGTCGGCCTTTCGATTATGTTAATGCCGGTATCTTCAAAAAGCCAGAAGAGGAGCGCATGAAGCCAACTGTACGTTTGTAAAGTTAGATAACAATTAGAGCCATTCTCAGCCTTCAAATAAAGATATTTTCTTCCCTCATACCATGCTGGTTGCTGCTCTTGAAACTCTTTAAGCGCTTGCTCAGTTACTTGCATTGCTTGAATTTTATATACGATCGGTGGCTCTTGTGAACCTACTACTGCTGACATATAACCCTCCCTTGTATCATTAAAGAGACTATTTTGAAAGTGCTCTAAATGTAACAGGGACATTCACAATCACACAAGTTCCTTTTATTCTTGATTTTTTGATTTTTCAAAACGATGACCTAATAACCTAAATTTTTAGTTTGCCCCTACTCAGTAATAAGAGTACCTGCTGATCCTAACTTATATTTGGGATTAGAATAGGGAATTTTTTTTACAAGGTTATTCAATTTTTTTGCTGGAATAACCCCTCCATAGTATTCAACAGATTTATACGTTGAGTCATGACGTCCATCATACCAACCGAAATAAAGGTCTCCTCTAACAGTGTCTAAAGCCATTGAGTGAAAGCCACGGTTACCAAAATCAGTATTAGAAATTCGAATCGGATTTGACCATGTCTGTCCATTGTCTCGAGAAATTGAGAAATTAAGATTCATGTTTTGTGAAAAATCGCGTGATTGGCTTGCCATGATTTGATACAAAGCTCCACGTTTGTCATCATAAATGTTGGACTGTGCACAGTTATAAATATAGCCGCGAATAGGCTCAGATGCAGAAAGAGGCGCATCAAATGTAATGTTCAAAAAGTTTGCATAGCCATAATTCCAAGGACCTGCATAATTTTTTTTAAGAGATCCTGGTGATTTAAAAACAGTACACAGAGGCCCGATAGAGTTACCTAAAGGCAGTGGAAGACCTAAAAACCACACACGTCCATCCTTGGAAGCTGTAATAGAAGGAAAATAGTTATTGTTGAGAAAAGAAGAGAGGTAGACAGGCGTTTTAGGGGTACCAAAGGAGCCATGACCAAAAATGGGAATGAATCCGACAACGGGCGCTTCATCATCTTGTGTATTGAAGTGGTCTGCTGTAAAATGAAGACCGTAATGACCTCGACCATCTCCTCCAAAGCAAAATTGTGGGAAATCATAGAGTAAGGTATTTGTCATGAGGGGCAATGTATAGACAATTCGAAAAGTGACTCCTCCATTAGTGCTGACTGCAAAGTAGGGTTGATTGATGAGAGTGCCGCTATCATTCGTTGCATTCGTCGCTAAAAGCCAAATATTGCCATATTTATCTGAAGCAACACCGCGATAGTCTCCAAAACTATGTGTCGATCCAGTTGGTTGAATATTTGTTGGGCCATTTTTGTGCCATGTTTTGCCTCTGTTAAAAGAAACAGCACGATATGTTTTTGCTCCCCCATGTACGTGATCAATCACACCATAAGAGACAACAATATTGTTTTTATTTTTTCGATTAATTGCCACAGCAGTGTCCCAAGCCTCAACGCCTGCCGGTAGCTTAGTCAATTGAATTGGCTTTCCTACTTCAAGTTCACCATTGTCTTTAACCCTTCCAATAGCAACCATCGCATTCAGCGTATTATTAGTTTTGTCATGAATCATTGAATTGTCGGTCCAGGACCAGGCTGCAACACCATCAAAGGCATCGTTCAGATGCGTGTCTCTGATACCATCATTTTCAGCTTTGATTGCAAATCGAGTGATGTTTGTGCCACCTTTACTTATCTTCTTGTTTTTTCGTAAACGTACTCTTGGTTGAATGAGATAGCTGATATCGGTTGGAAGAAGTATCTGGGCACCTGTTGGAATAATATTTCCAGTGGAGGCAGAGCCTTGAACGACTAATGCTCCTGCATTTGTAATGGAAACGATGTAACCTGCTTGGGGAACAGGGTAGCTACTTGGGCTTTGATTAAACGAATAAGATGAGCTAACACCATTGTTTGAAGCAGCAAGCCATGAGCGGTAAACAATATCTGTTGGGCGAAGATGACGTGGAAGGAAACCATCTACTGTGCTCAGATAACCGCCAGAGAGCGTTGGACGAGATTCAAATGAAGCATGCGCATAGGGGCCCGTGACAAAATTAATGAGTGGAAGCTGAATAGTTACCTTGGGCCCTTCTTTCAAAATAGTAAGAGTGACCCAAAATTTTGTGCCTGGGACAGGAACTCCGTTCCCGTCAGAAAGCTGCAACTGGATATTATGTTTGTAGCTGTTTTTAAGCTGATTGTTTTGCAGAGAAAAAACTTGATCTGATGCTGCCTGTGCAAAGAAGGGCATGTGAGCTAGAATACAAGCGATAACTACAGGTCTTATTTTGCTAGATAGCCTCATGAAGTGCTCCTTGAATGAATGTGCTTTCTTACACGTCCATAGCATGCATAACTATACTTTGACAAACTAAATAT
This sequence comes from Chlamydiia bacterium, assembly GCA_023269335.1. Taxonomy (GTDB): domain Bacteria; phylum Chlamydiota; class Chlamydiia; order Chlamydiales; family FEN-1388; genus JAHFTM01. The sequence continues at coordinate 197 of JAHFTM010000153.1, read as the reverse complement.
TTAGTTATAGTTCAAGGGATCAAATTGCTGGATATAGCTATGAGAGGCTCTTTTATCAATGATCCATGTAACATAAGAGGGCTGGTTTTCTAAGTAGTAATACCAAGCATCCCTCCACAAAGTTACTGGATCTTTCTTGATTTCTTGAAATGACTTTAACAAATCATCTCTGACAAGAAAGACATTGCCGGTATAGC
>JAHFTM010000152.1 GCA_023269335.1 Chlamydiia bacterium | reverse complement strand
ATGGGATCCTCTGGCTGATGATAATGGGAAATATGTCCTGGAAAATCCATTCCCCTGGTCAGCAGAAATTATCTACCTGAAGAAAAACGAAAACTTTTTTGAAACGAAAGTAACGGAATATGGAAAGCTTTCCAACCTCCAAGAAGCAAAATGCGAAGAGGATCTTTTCGAAGGTATTGAAGTTTAAAACAATTTATAAAGGTATAAAGATATGGCGCAGCTCGTAGCAATGCCCACAGTGCAAGATATTCGCGTCTTTGTAGAGACCCCCAAAGCGCTGAAGCCTACTCTTCCATGGGAAGAGCTGGCAAATAATTTAATTATTCCTCGTCCCCTTCCGCAAATTCAAACGACAAAAGGGATCAGCGAATGCCGACCAGAGAAGCTTCTGAAAGCAGTTGGTGGAGCTGTCGGCGATGATCGGCTGGCGCGAGGATGCACAACTGTAGAAGAGATTTTTGCCCCTGAGAACAAATTCAAAGTGGTCAGCTGCGTCAACCGTGTCCTCATTAAGCTCAGCTCATTACATCAAAGCGTTGTTGGGAGTGAAGAGGTTCATGAGATCGTAGAAAACTGTCTCCTTGAAGAGGGCGAAACATTGGCTGCCAAGGGTTATCTTCTGTATCGCACGCAAAAGCAGCGTCGCATGGAAACTTCAAGAAAGCTGGAAGTGATCCGTCGCAATGGGAAAAAAGTAACCTGGAATCCCGACAAAATCTTTAATGCTATCTACAAAGCTTTTCTTGCTGAGTTTTTAGACGGCGGAAGAGAGCCACAAGAGCAAGAAAGAAAAGAAGCTTTTGATAAGGCTACAAAAATAGCTGAAAAAGCACTTCATGAAATCACAGGTTCTAGCTGCGAAGTCATCCACATTGAAGAAATTCAAGATATCATTGAAGAGACGCTAATTGAAAATGGCTTTCAGGCCACTGCAACGCGTTATGAGAATTACCGCATAGAGCGAACACGTTTAAGAGAGCTGAAAGAGCAAGAAGAATCGATCACTAAAATTTTGCCTGAACTTGTCACGCCAAATCTTTTAGCGCGTATCGATTTTGCTTCAATCGATCTTGACCTGCCAATGAATCGCCAAGAACTTGCTCAAAAGCTCATTGCTTCTATGGGCATGGGCCTGACAGAACGTGAAAAAATGTCTACTTTCTTGATGAACGCACGTTCATTGATTGAGCTTGACCCAGACTATCGCCTCTTTTCAGCACGCATCTTGCTTACCTACATCTATGAAGAAGTGCTCAATTGGAAAGTTGAGGAAGGTGTTGGTAAACTAAAGAAAGCCCATGAAGAAGGTTTTATCAAGTATGTCAACCGCGGTATTGAAATTGGACTTTTAAGTCCTCAAATCAAAGATTTGTTTGATCTCAAGTTGATTGCGCAAAAAATCAATCCTATGGCGGACTTGAAGTTTGATTTTCTTGGTATCATGACGCTCTATGATCGCTATCTTCTCCATGAGCGTAAAGAGTCTCATGATTCTGATGTGTTGATTGTCGATAAAAAGGCGAAAAGACGCATAGAAGTACCTCAATTTCTTTGGATGCGTGTCGCTCTTGGGCTTTCCTATTTAGAAACAGAGAAAGAAGATGCTGCCATTACGTTTTATAATCTTTACACAAGCAAGAAGTTCTGTTCATCAACGCCAACGCTTTTCAACTCCGGAACAACGCGTCCGCAGCTCTCCTCCTGCTATGGCTTGACCTGCAGCGATGACATAGGTTCAATTTCTCAAGGGACCGATGGCATCTACCCTACGGGCATCTTTGGCACCTTCATGAATTGCGCTCATCTTTCTAAATATGCTGGTGGACTTGGTGTTGACTTCACGCCGGTGCGTGGTATGGGTTCGCATATTAAAGGCACCAATGGAGAAAGCCTAGGCATCGTTCCGTTCTTGAAAATCATGAATGACACGGCAGTTGCTGTAAACCAGGGCGGTAAACGTCGTGGTGTTGTCTGTGCTTATCTTGAAACGTGGCATAACGATATCGAAGAATTTTTGGAGCTGAGAAAAAATACAGGTGATGACAGACGTCGCACACATGATATGAACACAGCAAACTGGATTCCCGATCTTTTCATGATCCGCGCCATTAAAGGCCAAGACTGGACGCTCTTTCGAACAAACGAAGTTCCTGGTTTACATGATACGTATGGAAGTAAATTCAAAGAGCTTTATGAGCAGTATGAAAAACTTGCTGACGAAGGCAAGATTTGGGGCAAGAAAATACGTGCTTCAACGCTCTGGAAAAAGATGCTAAGCGTCCTTTATGAGACAGGCCATCCATGGATTACTTTTAAAGATCCCTCAAATGTGCGCTCACCACAAGACCATGTTGGCGTAGTGCATAACTCTAATCTGTGCACCGAGATTATCCTGAACAACTCAGACAGCGAGCATTTTGTCTGTAACCTTGGTTCTATCAACCTTGGTGCTTTCGTGAAGCCAAATGGCACGATTGACAGAGAAGATTTGGCCAAGACAATTCAAACTGCTGTGCGCATGCTGGATAATGTGATTGATATCAACTTCTATCCAACGTTGCCTGCTAAAAATGCCAATACGAAACATCGACCAGTAGGCCTGGGCTTGATGGGCTGGCAAGATGCGCTGCATCTTCGCGGCATCCCATTTGAGTCAGATGAGATGGTAGAGTTTGCCGATGAGATCATGGAGTTCATCGCTTTCAATGCTTATTCTGCTTCTTGCCAGCTAGCAAAAGAGCGCGGAGCCTATTCAAGCTTTAAAGGTTCTAAGTGGGATCGTGGTTTAATGCCACTTGACACACTTGAGCTTCTTGAAAAAGAGCGTGGTGTGGCAGTTGATGTGAACCGTAACAGCAAAATGCCTTGGGATGAATTAAGAAAACGCATTAAGCAATATGGCATGAGAAACTCTAACGTTCTTGCCATTGCGCCTACAGCAACAATTTCAAACATTTTAGGCTGCTCTGCGTGTATTGAGCCTGATTATCGCCATATTTACAGCAAGTCAAACCTCTCAGGCGAGTTCATTAGTATCACTCCCCTATTAGTCCAGGCTTTGAAGAAGATAGGCCTTTGGAGTAAAGAGTTGCTTGAAGATCTCAAGTATCACAAAGGTGAAGTTGATGAGATGGATTCTATCCCAGAGGCTATTAAGGAGCAGTTTAAAACCTCCTTTAAAATTAATCCGCTGTGGTTGATCAAAGCAACGGCAGCTCGTCAGAAGTGGATTGACCAGGCGCAGTCATTTAATCTATTCCTTGACAAGCCTGATGAGAAAGTTCTTTCCAAGATCTACCTGACCTGCTGGAAGATGGGTTTAAAGACGACTTACTATCTGAAAAACAAGTCGGTGACTGATATTGAAGATGCAAGTCTTGATATCAAGCGTAAAACACAACAGCTGACAGAGGCGACAATGAGGGAGAAGGCGCAAATCAAAGCTTGCTCGCTTGCAGACCCAACTTGTGAGTCCTGTCAATAAAACAAGTGTGTTATAGGCCATATTTGTTAAGCTAAGGAATACATACTGCGAGAGCCTGAAAGGCTTAAAGTGGAAAATCCCAGGGCATTGCCCTGGGTAATGTGTGTAAAGGCATATCGTAGCCTGTAAGGCTACAAGAGACACGTGACTAGATTTTCTTGTAGCCTTACAGGCTACGGATATTGTTCTTAATGCGCTCGAGTTGAGTTCTATCTCGCATTGTTTGCATTATCAACATCATCATCACTATCAGCTCCATTACCAACGACGTCACCGTCACTATCAACGTCATCGTCGCTATCAACGTCATCATCACTATCAGCTCCATCTACAGCCTCAACCGTAGCTTTAATTGTAACTCCGGGCCGCTGAGACGAGAACATCTTTTGCCCATGAACACTCACTAGCCTACAGCCTTCGATGTCGAGCTCCGTTAAATGAGTAAGTGGAACTAATTCCAATAGCTGATCCGTTGTAAGCGAATAGCAATTAGCTAAAGAAAGATCTTCAAGCTGTGTACACTTGGCAAGAGTGCGTGCAATTTCAGGTGACATCGGATGATCAGTCCATTCTAACAGACTAAGTACTGGCAGTCTGATGAGATGCCGAATCCCATCCTGTGTAAATGGAATATTACTTATCTCAAGCCTGTTAAGGAGCGACAAACGCCCAACATGCTCAAGATCAGCATCATTGAGCCGAGTGCAGTTACTCATGTCTAACATACGTAACTGAGAAAGAGTGCCGATTACACGTAGTGTTTCACCTGTGATCTCATTGTCACCAATATTAAGCTGTTGAAGTCCCTTTAATTTTCTAAACTCATTGGCACTCAGATCAGTGAGATCACAGCCATCTAAGTCGAGTACTCTAAGAGAGGGTGGAAAAACTGCAGCTTGTAACGCAGCATCATCAATGCTAGTCTGACCTAGGTCGAGATTTTCAAGCGAGGGCAGTAATCCAAATGAAGCCAAAAATGGTTTTGTAGCATCCACTGTATCAAAGCAACCACTAAAATTGAGGGTTTTTAAGAGAGGCAGCCGTTGGAGTTTATCAAGATGTGCATTGCTGATTTCATTACACTCTTCAAGACTCAGGGAGGTCAGCTCTTTAAAAGTTGTACAAATATGTAAAAGCGCCTGATCGGTCAGTTTATCACACTCCGTAAGATCAAGTTCCTGTAAACGAGGATTTGTTAAGTAGCTCACACCAGTATCTTGAATTTCATCACAATCTTCTAGATTAAGCGCAATTAATTTTCTGAATAAATTAATCGTCTTCAGAGCTTGATCCGTAATCTCATCACACCCTTTAAGAGCAAGCCTTTCAAGGTTTGTAAGTGGTGCAAGTGACTTTATTCCTTCGTCAGTGATCTCTGTACACACTGAAAGGTCAAGCGTTTTTAACTTTGTTAAGGTACCAATAATTTTAAGCGACTTATCTGTGATCTCATTACACCCCTCCAAGTTCAATTCTTCAAGTTCAGTAAGAGAAACTAAATAATCTATTCCTCTATCTGTGATTTTTTTACAATCCCTAAGATACAGTTCTTTCAGGCTTGTAAATAAACTACATACTGACAATGCCTCATCACCAACATCATCGCATTTACTAAGATCCAAGAAGGTCAGCTTAGTAAGAGGAGCTAAATTGGCTACTCCTAGGCTTGAAAAATTGCAGTTACTAAGATCCAAATGAGTCAGTTTTTTCATGAGTGCAACTGTCGATAAAGAAATATCTGTAACATGAGGACAATCATTTAAGTCAAAACGCTCTAATTCTGTAAGAGCCCTTAAGTACTGGATACCAACATCGGTAATTCCAAGACAATAGCTTAAGTCAAGGTATTGGAGTTGAGAAAGCCTGGCAACATACATCAAAGCTTTATCTGTAATCGAAAGACTAGAAATTAATAGCTTGTTCAAGTACTTCAGAACACTAATCTGTTGAATCCCTTTATCTGTAATCCCATAACA
>JAHFTM010000151.1 GCA_023269335.1 Chlamydiia bacterium | reverse complement strand
GTATGACTACCTCAGAATCCTTTTTTCCAGGCTTGGCATTGCCCACTGCCCAAAAACAGGTTATGAGATCAGGGCGATCAGTAAAGACCACGTGGTCGAAAAAATCCTCTCCTACCCACAAGATGAAAGAATTTACATTCTCGCGCCTGTCGAGCTAAAGCGCCAAGACCGTTTTGAAGACATTCTTGAGCGCCTACAAAAGCAGGGTTTTTTACGCATACGTTTAAATAATGAGCTGTATGAACTTGGACAAGATACTAAAATACCCTTTGATGCCAAACGTAAAAATGAGCTTTTCTTGATCATCGACCGCTTTAAAGTAGACCAAGCTCTGAAAATGAGAATGCTGGAGGCTGTGGAAGCCGCATCCACGATCGGCAAAGGAAAATTGACTGTATATCGTCAAGATGCAAAAAATGAAAAAGAACAGAATGTGCTTTTTAACTTGGCCTTTGCAGTGGAAGAAACAGGCGAGTCATATCCCGAAATCACACCACATACTTTTGCGTTCAACACGCCTCAAGGTATGTGTCATGTCTGCCAGGGGCTTGGCTTTCTTTATGGCATTGATCTTACAAGCCTACCAGGCATTCTTGACTACACACCGAGCGACCTTCTCTCACTTTTTTTTGCCAGATGTCCTGAACACCCCTATTTCGCTCATAAATTATTTGATCGTTTTTTAAAAGCACGCGGCATTTCAGCCAAGACAACTCTTGGAAAACTGACTCAGGATGAACGTCAAGAGCTCCTTGCTGGGTCCAAAGAGCCCATTATCTGTGACAACTTCCACTTCCACTTTTGCGGATTCAATGCTGCTTTGACAACAGCAAGTAGATTTCATACAGAAGAGACGCCATTTTTACCTGAAGAATGGCTAGAAGCCCTAAAAGAAAATCGCTGTGCAGCATGCGACGGCACACGCTTGAATCCTCTAGCACGCGCTGTCACCATCTGCAATCAATCGATTGCAGACGTTTGTAGACTGCCACTCGATCAAGCAAAAGATTTTATTGCCAACCTAACAATCAACTACAAAGATGACCTTTCCTTAAAACAGGTCCATGAAGAGCTGATCGCACGTATTGACTTTCTTAATCGCATAGGACTGACCTATCTAAGCCTTGAACGTTCAGCACCCTCCTTAAGCGGCGGAGAAGCTCAGCGCGTGCGTCTGGCACGTCAAATTGGCAGTGGATTAACAGGTGTACTATATGTACTGGATGAGCCAACAATCGGTCTGCATCCACAAGATACAGTGACGCTCCTTGAGGCGCTTGACAGCTTGAAGGCAAATTCCAATACCTTGCTTGTTGTTGAACATGACCCACAGATTATCATGAAAGCAGATAACATACTTGAATTTGGCCCTGGATCAGGTAAATTTGGTGGAGAAATTGTCCATCAAGGAGAGCCAAACGAGTTGATGAATAACCCCCTCTCGCTTACTGGAAAATACATGAAAGCGCAAACTGTCAAAAGAGAGCGCATTTTAGAACATAAAAGTGCCAAGAAAAATGCTTTTCTCAATGTGATTTCTGCAACCTCGCATAATCTAAAAAACCTATCGGTTCAGATACCTCTAAATTGCTTCGTAACTGTCACAGGTGTTTCGGGCTCTGGCAAGTCGACGCTTCTTTTCGATGTCCTTAAAGAAGGATTTGCCACTATCTCTGGCTCTGAAAAGCTGAGTGATGTCATTGTTTTTGACCAAAGACCTATTGGACAGACAAAACGCTCTGATATTGCCACTTACATGGATATTCTTACTCCTATGCGCTACTTTTTTGCTCAACTTCCCGAAGCGAGTGTAAAAGGACTGGAGCCAAAAAATTTCAGCACTTACCATCGTAAGGGCATGTGCACTCACTGCTACGGCCTGGGCTATAAAAATGTGGAAATGCATTTCCTTCCGCCTGTGAAAATCACCTGTCCTGAATGTAAAGGACTACGCTTAAACCCGCTTAGCCTTTCCGTCCGCTACCAAGAAAAAAACCTGGGCCAGATACTGCAGATGACCTGTGAAGAGGTTCGCGCACTTTTCATCAACCACTCTCGTATTATAAAACGTATCGATATGCTGCTCGCAGTTGGCCTTGGCTATCTCAACCTTGGACAGGAAACACAAACCGTATCAGGTGGAGAGGCACAGCGCTTGAAACTTTCGTATGAATTAGCAAAGCGCACGAAAGGGCCCACTCTCTACCTACTTGATGAGCCTACAACCGGTCTGCATGGCCAGGAGATAGAAAAAATTCTTATCATCATTGATAAGCTCGTGGAAAAGGGCCACAGTGTGATTGCAATCGAACATAATCTCGATTTCATTGCTGCCTCAGATCATGTCATTGATTTAGGACCAGGGGCAGGTGATAAAGGGGGCAAGCTCGTTTGTCAAGGAACCCCACAAGAGGTGGCTATGAATAAAAAATCAGTCACCGGCAAGTTTTTACATGAGCGGTTCTTTCTATTTTGAACTCTTCTACATTTATTCTTCGATGGTAAGGTGAGGTAAAGCATGTTGCAAGGCCATTTTTTCTGCTACAGTTATTCCGTGACAGCCTCTCATACAAAGAGACTGCATTTTTTTGCAGGAAAGAAGTGATCGCAAATCAGTGATTTCACCACAAAAAGACATGACAATGCTCTGAAGCTCTTTACACGTTCTGAGTGGCTGTAAATCTGTAATTTTATAGCAGAGCAAAAACTGCAAACTTTGAAGCTTGGTGCAGGCTGCAAGCGAATCCAAAGAGGTGATCTGCAAACAACCATCCAGAATAAGACCCTCAAGCTGTGTACATTTTGCAACTGCCCTAAGCGTGCTATCATCACTATTCGTTCTACAAAGATCCAGATAGCGTAAGTTTGTAAGTTCACACAAAAGATCTGCTATCTCTTTTGTCACGGAAGTATCTCTTAAATTTAGTTCAACACAATGCTGCCAGTTGGAAATTAACTCTCGCAATGCTTTTTGGCCTAATGGGAAGGAAAGTTCGGAAAGATCGATCATTGTCAAAGACTGAATTTTCCTTTTCAGTTCTTCAGGGAAAATAAAATTTTCTCCCTGACCTTTCAACTTTTGTCGAAGCTTTTTATTTACCTCTTTAGCTAGCTTTTCTTCTTTATTCATTACGATCCGACCCTTGTCTGTATATGCTTTGTAAGCTTGTTAGCTACCTGTTCTCGGCTTATTTTAAAATCTAAATATTTTTATTTTTTGTGAATATCTATTTTTTATGTTATCGAATAGATTTAAAGTAGAGTAAAAATGATGGAAAAAATTGTCTTACCAGAGCAGGATGCAGCCTTGATTGCAGAATGCAAAATTCAAGCCTATCGCTCAAGCGGTAGCGGAGGCCAGCATGTCAATGTAACTGACAGCGCTGTTCGTCTCACACACATCCCTACAGGCATTACAGTTACAAGCCAAAAAGAGCGTAGTCAGTATCTGAATAAAAAAGAGTGTCTGGTAAAGTTGCGCAAAATCGTTGATAAGCTGAATTATCGAAAGCCGAAACGCATTCCTACTCGAGCGCCACAATCAGCGAAAAGAAAAAACCGAGAAAAAAAAGCGCAACACTCACAAAAAAAACGTGAGCGAATGCGTCCAAAAAGCGACGCTGAATAATTCATTTTCTTAGTCGAAGAATGAAGACCTCTGGAAACATCAGCCGAATTTTTTATTTGCGCGTAAAAATTTCTAGCGAATAGGTGTCAATTTTAGCGTTGCTCAATGCATATTTACCCTTATGACAAAAGAGCTTCTCAATAGTTTTGATAAAACTCTTTTTATTTTTATGCTTTGTCAACCCTATATTTGAATCATACATAGACATCCGAGGATGGGAAAATAAAGCGACTGCATGTCCACCGCCACTTTTATTATACAGATTTAAACGCACCACGTGCTCTTTAGAACTATCAGATATCAGTTTTTTTACACTCTTTAAGAATGCATTTTTTTCTTTATGTACAAAATTTTGCTCGCGAATAAATGTATAGTTGCTATGCACTTCGAGGAGTTCACGCTGCGCCTTTTTTACCTCTTCGCCAAACTGTTGTACTTCATCCAATTTATCTGCTGCAACAACTTGGGCCCCTGGTAAAATTGCACCTTTTTCCATTGATTTGATTGCCTCCTCAATAGTCTTATCTATCTCTTTAGATAACTTGTTTTTCTCAGACTTCAGTATCTGCAATTGCTTTTCTATTTCCTTTTTTGCGGGTTCATCTTTGAGTTTTTCAAACACGGCTCCAAGTTTTGTAAGATCTACATCAATTGTTTCAAGGTCTGCTTTCATTTTTACAAGTCCTTTAATGGGCGTGGCTATAGCTTTACCTGCTTTAACAGAACCCTCTGCTGCATGTGCCATATTGGATAAAAGCTGCATCCCAAGAGCGTCAGCTTTGTTTGCTTTGGCAACAATTTTCTTCTCTTTACCTTTAACAGCTTTGCGGTCTGCAACCATAACTGCAGAAGCTTGGCCAAAACAAGTTCCTTTCTTATTTACCCGACTTGATTCTTGTAAAAATTTTTTTACACTTCTTGCCTTCAAATAGCCCTCTTTGATTCCCTTTTCTGCAAGCTCTAAAGCTCTTTTACCAATTGGTGATTTCTTCAGTTTGGACTGATTTACTTTCGGATGTATATGCATTGGTGATGCAACTGCTTTAATATTCTTACACATAATTTTAACCTGATAATTTATAATTTATTATACTAATAATAAAGATCCCAACTACTTCTCAAAAATCCAGAATTTTTGCTATTTCATTGTTCGTTTTGGCCTGATTAACCAAGACATGGATCTGTTCTCTCTCTTCAAGAGCTAATCTTTTGTATTTCATGCTGACAGTTTACCACATTTTTTAATTGTAGAACTATATAAAATTGAATTCAGGTTAATACCTCTAGCAGACCTAATTTTCTACAATAAGAACTGAAAAGAGCAGTAAGTAGTCTACGATAATTCGCTGGCACAGCAAGAAACAACTGACAAGAACGAACAGTTCGCCTTCGGAAGTGGCGCTGTTGAGTAAATGAAGTAGCTTCAAGCCTCTCGGACAATATTACTGCTTGAACTTGTTTGTCTATCAACGTATAGCTTAGAACAGATGGTTTATTTAAGGAGAGAGCATGCAGTTTTCATCTGTACCTTTACCCAAACAAGAGCAGTTGTCGCCTTCCATCCGTGCGACACTAGCTCAACTTCCTTCTCTAGATATTTTTTTGATGCTTGCAAATGTTCCTGCAAGTTTTCATCCCTATCTTCAACTGGTTAAATCCTTATATAATGAGGGAAAATTTAACCCGAGATTACGCCAAATTGCTATTCTGAGACAAGCACATCTACTCCAATCACTGTATGAGTGGCATCAGCAGGTTTTTCTTTCAAAGGCAAATGGTGTAAAAGACCAAGAGATCAAGGTAATCGGATCAGAAAGTCCCGTTGTTAGCCTAGG
>JAHFTM010000013.1 GCA_023269335.1 Chlamydiia bacterium | reverse complement strand
TTAATCAATCAGCAAAAAGAGTTGATGGAAAAACATGCTAATTTTACTGAAATTCAAAAAGAAATCATTAAGCAGGTTGTAGAAGCGTTAAGTAAACTTATAGAAATCAAATTAAACATCATGCAAACAGCAGTTGATGCAGGAAAAGGTGCTGAGATTTCGATTAACGCTACAGAGGAATTAGCCGCCGATATTAGAAAACTAAAACTTCGTACCGGAAAACTACAACAAGGTGATGAGTATTTTAAGAGACTAGAAACACTAGCAGATACAATCAACATGGCACATATCAATGAAGCTACAAAGCTCATTGTACAACCCCTTCTTATGGGACCTGAAATTGAACTCAGAGAAAGAGCTGCAAGCTACTCAGCTGGAGTTGTGAAAAATGGTTTACTAAGCCTAGATAAATCACTTCTTATGCGTAGTATCCGTGGTGATGGTCACTGCCTTTTCCGTTGTACTTTAGCCCATGTTTTAGAAAGCAGGCTATCTCAGAGCTCAGAACAAAGAACTGCTCAAATAGCTAGGCTTGATGCGACAATAAGCCAGTTTAACAATGCATCCCTTAATGAAAAATATGCTTTCTTTAAGAAAACTCTGCAAACAGCTCTTGAGACAGGTTGTGCCTCTCGGGATATCGTGTGCGATGAAGAGACATCAAATAAACTTGTTGCTTTTCTAAGAGAACTTGTCTGCACGCACAATAGACAAGTGGAAAACGATGTCTTTACTTCGTTTGTTTTGGCAGCAGGTAAAAGTAAGGCTGAATATCTAGAGGATATGATATCCATGCAAAGAGCCAAATATGGCGATCATCCAGAAATTCAGGCATTAAGTACACTTTTAAATCTCAACATCTGCGTCATTCACGTTGCTGAATATGGAAAAAGTACTGATCCTACTACGCAGCGTCAGAGTCTAGGTCATTTTTGCGCACACACGGGTAACATAGATCTTTTCCTGCTCTTTCGTCCAGGTCATTATGATCTTGCAAAGCCTAAAAATAGCCAATATGCAGCTCAATTTGAGCCTGTAGCTCGTGGAACAAGAAGCTTTATTCAGTATGCACTTGAAAAAGGCTGGATCGAAGCAAAAGCATAAGCTCATACTTTAGCTTGAGTAAAATTCTTGAAAATGTAATTTTGCAGCTAAAATCCAAAAAATTTGGTTCGATGATTACAGAGCTTGTGCAACTATCTTTTGATAAAATCATGCAAACAAGGGCGTATACTGTCATCATTTTAAAAACCAGCGAAAAAAAGTTTGCTATCTACGTTGACCCTGCAGTAGGTAAATCGCTTCATACCTACCTCACCGACCAAGAAAAACCGCGGCCTTTAATTCATGATCTTGTCTCAAGTATTTTCAAAGGTTTTGATATCCGAATAAAACAAATCGTTATCAACGATCTGCAAGATACCGTCTATTACGCACGTCTGTTTCTCGAAATGCAAAAGGGTGATATGCGCCACGTCGTTGAAATCGATGGGAGACCATCTGACTGCATTACCCTTGCTTTGATGCACAATGCTCCCGTTTATTGTTCAAAAGAAGTGTTAGAAAAAACCATTCCTGTTTTAGACTAGTACTTTTACGTACAACCCCCCAATTTTATGACAATCAAAAGAAAAGATGTCGCTAAAAGCGATACCTGGAATATCGAAGCCCTCTACCCTACGCTCAAAGCCTGGGAAAAAGATTTTAAAACAGTTTGCAAAGTGCAAAAGCCACCCTTCTTTTCTGAAATGAAGTGCTTTCAGGGGACGCTAGCGACTAGCGCTAAACAATTAAAAGCCGCACTTGACACCTTCTTTGGCATGGAAAGAAAACTTCGAAAACTTTACACCTACGCGCACCTACGCCATGATGAAGATATCGCCGAAGAGACTTATAAAAAGGCTTACGACCAGATCACAAGCCTCTACCATGCATTTGCTCAAGAAAATTCTTGGTTACAACCAGAAATTTTGGCCATAGCCCCAGCTACTTTAAAAAAGTATACCAAAGATTCCAAGCTAAAGGAATATGACTTTTTCTTAGAACAAGTTGTGCGCCTAAAACCACACACGCTGAATGAAAATGAGGAAAAGCTACTTGCCCTCGCAGACCAGGCCCTCGACGCGCCACACCGCGCCTTTTCAGCAATGACCGACGCTGATTTCAAATTCGGTGATATCCTTGACAAAGATGGCAAAAAAATGCCCCTCACACACGCCTCATTTGGGTTATATCTTCGTAGTCAAGATCGTACTTTGAGAAAAAATGCCTTTTCTACTCTCTTAGGAAAGTATCAACAATATGAAAACTCGCTTACAGAACTTACAAGCGGGCAAATGCAAAAGCATCTTTTTCATGCAAGAGCCAGAAATTATGACTCCTGTCTCGATGCAGCCCTTTTTCCTAAAAACGTAGACCCTAAAGTATACCATTCGTTGATTGCTGCCGTTCACGAAAATATCGGAGCTCTTCACAAGTATATGAAGCTTCGAAAAAAAGTGCTCGGCCTAAAAGAGATGCATCTGTATGACGCCTACGTACCGCTTGTAGACTCATTTGACATGAAACTATCTTATAAAGAAGGCGAGGAGTTGGTAATTGACTCTGTAGCACCACTTGGAAGTGACTATCAGCAAGCTTTAAAAGCTGGCTTTAAAACAGATCGCTGGGTTGACCGCTATGAAAACCTCAATAAGAGATCAGGTGCTTATTCAAGTGGTTGTTATGACAGTATGCCTTACATTTTGATGAACTATAAAGGTATCTTGCGCGACGTCTTTACATTGGCTCATGAAGCAGGTCATAGCATGCACAGCATGCTCTCGCGTAAAACCCAACCCTATCATTACTCTGACTACACAATTTTTGTAGCAGAAGTTGCCTCTACATTTAATGAAGAACTTTTGATGACCAAGCTCATACAAAAAGCAAAGACAAAAAAAGAAAAGGCCTTTCTCATCAATGAAAAGCTTGAAGATATCAGAGGAACCATGTTTCGCCAAACCATGTTTGCCGAATTTGAACTATTTATGCATCAGCAAGTTGAAAAAAGAGAACCTCTGACCCCCGCTCTTTTAAAAAAAGAATATGAACGGCTTAACCGCTACTACTTTGGCAAAGATGTAGCAATGGATCCGTTGATTGCAAGCGAGTGGTCAAGAATTCCACACTTTTATTACGGCTTCTATGTCTACCAATATGCCACAGGCATCAGTGCAGCCTTGGCGCTAGCTTCTCGTGTACTTTCTGGCGGTAAAAAAGAACGCCAAGATTATTTGAACTTTTTACAATCAGGATCTAGTGACTATCCGTTAGAGCTTTTGAAAAAAGCAGGAGTGGATATGCGCACAACAGAGCCGGTAACAAAAGCTATTCAAAAATTTAGCGCGCTTACGGATGAGCTTGAAGCCTTATTGAAATAATCAACCACAAGCATTTAGCACTTTAGAAATAATAGTGCTAAATGCTTGCAAAAAATAGTCACCGTTGGCTATTCTACCCTTGAAATTTTGAACTTTGAAGAGAAGGAGAAGAGAAGACTAATGACTCAAACAACTGAAAAAACGAAAGTACAACTGCGACCACTCGGTGGACGAGTTCTTGTCCGCAGGATAGAAGCTCAAGAAAAACTAAAGGGCGGCATCATACTACCTGACACGGCAAAGAAAAAAGAAGAGCGTGCAGAAGTAGTAGCAGTAGGCATGGGCAAAAAGGATAAAAGTGGCAAGGTGATTCCTATGCCTGTGAAAGTGGGCGACGTTATCTTGATGGATAAATATTCTGGCCAAGATGTTCAAGCTAATGACGAAGAATTCGTTATCGTCCGTCAGGATGACATCATTGCAATCGTTGAAAAATAAGGACAAAGGAAAAAATCAGATGGCACCAAAAAATATCAAATTTAGAGAAGACGCAAGAAACAAAATCTTAAAGGGCGTACAGCTCTTGTCACTTGCCGTCAAAAAGACACTTGGCCCTAAGGGACGCAATGTAATCATCGACAAAAGCTATGGTTCACCACACATCACAAAAGATGGTGTGACAGTCGCCAAAGAAATTGAGCTTGAAGACAAGTTCGAGAACATGGGCGCTCAGATGGTCAAAGAAGTAGCAAGTAAGACCGCTGACAAAGCTGGCGATGGAACTACTACAGCTACAGTACTTGCAGAAGCAATTTATTCAGAAGGCCTGAAGAACGTAGCTGCAGGAGCAAATCCGATGGACTTGAAGCGCGGCATGGAAAAGGCATTGAAAGCTGTCATCGTAGAGTTGACAAAGCGCGCGAAAAAGATTCAAGACAAAAAAGAAATTGCACAAGTAGCTACAGTTTCTGCTAATAATGACTCTGAGATCGGCGAAATTATTGCCACAGCTTTTGATCGCATCGGTAAAGAAGGTTCAATCACAGTAGAAGAAGGCAAAGGCTTTACTACAACGCTTGATATCGTTGAAGGAATGCATTTTGACCGTGGCTACCTCTCAGCTTACTTCATGACAAATCCAGAAACACAAGAGTGTATCCTAGAAGATACTTTTATTCTTATTTGCGAAAAGAAAATCTCGACTATCAAAGAGTTTATCCCACTTTTGCAAGCTGTTGCAGAAACAGGAAAATCACTTCTCATTATCTCAGAAGATGTCGAAGGTGAAGCGCTTGCAACACTTGTTGTCAACCGCCTCCGTGCTGGTCTGAAGATCTGCGCAGTGAAAGCACCTGGCTTTGGGGATAGACGTAAAGCGCTGCTTCAAGATATTGCTATTCTCACTGGTGGCCAGTACATCAGCGAAGAGCTTGGCATCAAGCTTGAGCATGTAACCATCAACATGCTTGGCAAAGTAAAGAAAGCGATTATCAAAAAAGAAGAGACAACACTTGTAGAAGGCGCAGGAAGTAAAAAAGAGATCCAAGAGCGCATCTCTCAAATCAAACAGCAAATTCAAGATGCAACTTCTGACTATGATCGTGAGAAGCTGCAAGAGCGCTTAGCTAAACTAGCAGGTGGCGTAGCTGTCATCCGCGTTGGTGCTGCAACAGAAGTTGAAATGAAAGAGAGAAAAGACCGCGTTGATGATGCCCAGCATGCTACTGCTGCTGCAATTGAAGAGGGCTATCTTCCTGGTGGTGGTGTGGCTTACGTACGCTGCATTCCGCAAATCGCAGAGCTTGCTGAAAAGCTTGAAGGTGATGAGCGCACTGGAGCAAAGATCATCATGCGTGCACTTTCATCCCCACTTCGCCAGATTGTAGAAAATGCTGGTAAAGAGGGTGCACTGATCCTTCAAGAGGTAGAAAAACTGAAAGAAAACTTCGGCTATGATGCTCGTGAAGATAAGTTTGTCGACATGCTCAAAGCAGGTATTCTTGATCCGATGAAGGTAGCACGTTGTGCACTTGAAAATGCAGTTTCTATTGCGAGTATGCTTTTAACAACTGAGGCAATCATTGCAGATGCACCTCAAGAAGAAAAGCAAGCTGCTATGCCGCATGGCGGCCATGGCGGGATGGACTACTAGTTCATCTTTTCAACAAAGGCGAGAGGTATTCCCCTCTCGCCTCTTCTATAAATTTATTCATTTTTTGCAGCTGTGATCGACTGGGCAATCTGCTCTTGTACAAAGAGAGAAAACTTAGGATCGTGCATTTGAAGCCAGTCACAAAGCCGCGTTAAGCTTTCACAATCTTTTCTTATAAATTTTGCTCTTTTTTTTCGTGAGACATGCTTAAAAGTGCCAATATCAATATAGGCTACAGTGTCACCATAAAAGCCAATGTTCTGGTGCTTAATCAAGGCTGGATCTGCATCGCGAATTCCCCTCTTAGATAGCATAGCGACAGTATCTGTGATTTGCTTTAAAAGGCTGTATGTCTTTTTGGTATCACCATTTTCTAGTACTTTTTGCAGAGCAGTAAAAACTGGGGTAATTTTTCTCTGAATCACGAAAGGTGTTTTGTCTATATCAACTTCATGCACGCGCCCAAGCTTATCTATGAGCTTCACTGTTTTATGAATAAATGGTTGAGAGTTAAGTTGTAAAAAGACTAAAGCACACTCGTCTGAGCATTCATTTTTAGCAATGTAATAGCTTGAGAAGAGCTCTTTTTTCCTTTTTCTCTTCAGCTTCATTTTTCTATCAAAACCAGGTAAGAATTTGGCTAGCCAATGCATTTTGAAACGCTGGCATTTCATGAACTTGAGTACATACTGACCATCATCACTTTCAAAAGCATAGCTCTGCCTGCCTTTGGCAAGATAACGAAAAGACTGACTAAGAATCTTGCGAACATTTTCAATTTCCTCTTCCTTATAGGCCATTTCCCATCTTTTCTCATGCGGAAGCTCAAGAACTATATTTTCTACAGCAAAATTATCGGTAAGCTGCAGATAAGCCTTATAGCTCATTAAAAATAGTACACAAAAAAGGCTACTAAATAAGACAAATTTTTTTTTCATACAATACATTAATTAAAAAATAAACGTCATATTCTCTCTTATTTGAGGAAATGAAGCAAATGAAAACCTTAATGACAACTGCATTATTTCAAAATATTTTTACGAAATTTAAGATGTAAAAACTACTGTTCATCCATAAATGAATGGGCTATGCTACTCTGACAAAACTAAATCTGAGGGATGTTTAATGAGCAAATGGACTCTGTTTTTTCTTTTGTTTATCTGCACCATCTTTTGTACGTTTACAAGCTATATTTATACCTACCGTACTGATTTTTTATCGCATGCCTTGAGCCGTGAGCTTCGCGTGCAGGTAAAAATGAAATCGGTTGACTTTTCAGAACAGGGACTAAAAGTAAAAGGTGTGCGTATTCATAATCCGACCGACTGTGCTCTTAAAAGTGCGTTGGAGGTTGATAAAGTCACCATAAAGATGGATTGGTTCGAACTGTTCAAAGCTATTACCGGAATCAGAAGTCAAAAAATCGTGATTAAGCAAGTCAAAATTGAAAAGCCTGAGATGCATATCGAATTTTTCTCAAAAGAGACACAGGATAATAACTGGACACGTATTTTAGCAATTTTAGCGCCCTCAAAGGAGCAGCCTGCCTCCCGGCAATTTGAAATTAAAAAGCTTACCTTTAGTGAGGTAAAACTTGCTGTAAAGTACGATATTTTCCCAAAGACTATCCAGCATTCATCTATTATTGCAAAAATTGAGCTCACAAACATAGGCTCAGAGCAATCTGCCACCCCAAAAGAACTTTTTTATACTGCCTTCACAAAGCTTGTAGAAGTAGCAAACAAAGAACTTGGGGTGCAGCCTAAAGAAGGGCGCAACAGCACTACAAAATTGAATCACAAAGTAGAGACAAAATAAAAACAGCCTAAATCTCATATAACACTTGAGAATTTTTACCCAATTTTCGTAACATGGTCGGGTCCAAATCACTTTTCATTCCGGGTTAGCTCAGTGGTAGAGCAGTGGACTGTTAATCCATTGGTCGTAGGTTCGAATCCTACACCCGGAGATCTTGATCCTCAGGCACTTCAGAAGCAATTTTGAAGTGCCTTTTTTTGTTTAGCAGTCCTTCGTTCCCCAATTTTCCCCCACTTAGTGAATGGGGTCGGGCCTGCATATAAACGCTCAAACAAGCTTCTGCAAGAATTTGTAGTCACTACTAGGCTGTAAGCTACAATAGTATCTTCGTTGATAAAAGATAGACTTATGCAGTTATGCAGGCCCGGCCCCAGGCACTTATGCAGTTATGCAGGCCCGGCCCCAGGCACCACTCATTTAAGTCAATTGAGTAGGTTTTGAAGAGTCTAATACTGTTTGCGCATAATTATCCCAAACTTGATAATTTAGCGTTAATCAACTAGGAATTAATATTTTATGAACGTTCCCACAGTAGCTCCCGATAAAAATAACATAAACAACTTAGAATCCACAATTAAAGACATCTCTACATGCGAAAATAACGAGATGCAAGCATCTGATCATCAATCAGTTAAACCTACATCGAGAACTACTGACATTCCCACAAATATCAAATGGATTAAAGCAGAAAAAGGCGAAGGACTTTCCACCATTTACTATGATAAGGAAGGCAACAAACTCATCCGTCGTAAAGATCCAACACCGAATTCGCTAAAAGGTTCCAAAGCATGGCGTCATAATAATCCAGGCAATTTGGTAAGCGGACCACATACAACGAGACATGGCGCTATTGGTTCAGCAACTTATATAACTAAAAATGAACAAGGCACGGAGCAAAAATTTATCTTTGCGATTTTTCCTAGTTATGAAGCTGGCCATGAAGCAATGATAGCTCTACTTAAAGAACCTAGATACTTAAAATTAACACTGGAGGCTCTTCCTAGAAAATATACTGGTGTTGAGGATAGTAAGCCTGATACAAAAGAAGCTATTGCTTACCGAGATTTTTTGAAAAAAAGCGCTAAATTTGATATGACACGCACTCTTCAATCTTTGACTGAAGATGAATTCAATACCTTAATCAAAAAGATGGAAAATTATGAAGGGTGGCATCCTTGGCCTGAAGGTGAGGAATATATACCTATTCAAAAAATCATTGGTGTCAAAATGAATAATCACAGGGTCACCAGTTATTTGGTTCTAGCTCATCCAGAGAAACGATGGGTAACTAGAACAGAAGCCATTAGCTTAGCGGAAAATCGACTATTAAGAGCTGTTGTTGTACATAATAAAAATCAGACCTATCTTCGTCCATTTCCACACGAAACCCCATATAGAGACCTTGTATGCTAAAGAATTCTTTCATTCTATTTTTTCTTTTTGCATCTCTCTTTGTTGAAATGCCAGGATATAGTTGGGAATTTGAGCAAAATATCACGCTTGTTGGTGTTTTAAGACGCGCAGAAAGAACCATCATAAAAAACTCGAATGGTGAAAAAGAAACCAGAACCGAAAGAAGTATCGTTCTAGTTACAGACAAGCCTTTAGTTCTCACTCATTCCGTCATATTAGAGAAACAACAGCTTGCATCTTCAGACATATCCTATCCTCATATCGGAGTGCATCTTCCACAGGAATTCATATCACTTATTGGAAAACGCGTACAGTGTAGTGGAACTTTTCGGAAAACCTTCGATTTCCATGGTGATGAGATCGTTTTCGATGTAGATGTTGTATTGGATTGTGCACAACCTTCGCATCAACTAAAAACCCTTTTCTACGAGCCCGAAGAGATCGAAGTGTCGGGCTTATTACATGAAACAATTTATCCCGGCCCTCCTGAATACATGAGTGTGGAAATGGGTGATCATCCAGAAAAAGTCGTTATCCTAACCTTAAAGGAACCGATTAATGTAGCGATCAAGGATGGCAAAGAACTAGATGACGATTTTAATGAACCAGAAAAAGGTGTTCGCGAACTACAAGTCGTTTTTTCAGATTCAGAACCCTCAACACTCCAGATGAAGAAAGAAATCACAGTAAAAGGAACTCTCTATCATGCACACACAGCACATCACCATAGAAGAGTACTCATGATGATACAAGGTTGGAGAGCCAACTGACGAATTCTTTTCTTGTTTATGCTCTCGGTAACCTACACAGCAATTGCGTTCTTATAAGTACAATTTTAAGTAAAATTTAAGCTACTAGAAATGAACGCTTTGGCAGTTCTTGAGAAAAAGAGAGCCAGTCAAAAGTTCGAAGTGTACCCAGTAACTGGAGATCTTGATCCTCAGGCAGTTCAGAAGCAACTTTGAAGTGCTTTTTTTTGTTTAGCAGTCCTTCGTTCCCCAATTTTCCCCCACTTAGTGAATGGGGTCGGGCCTACATATAAACGCTCAAACAAGCTTCTGCAAGAATTTGTAGTCACTACTGGCTGTAAGCTACAATAGTATCTTCGTTGATAAAAGATAGACTTATGCAGTTATGCAGGCCCGGCCCCAGGCAGTTATGCAGGCCCGGCCCCAGGCATTTTTTCTCTTTTGCAATAGCACGAAGCTTGGCTTTGAAGGATTTTTCTAAATCTAATGATAAAACACGTATAATATGCATTATTAAAATATATGGGAGCAGTTTATGTTAATGGCTAGCACAGGATTAGCACGTCGAGCATCGGAACAACAAGTAAAAGAAATCACAGACACTATGGGTGCCATGGTAATTGAACCTAGAGAGCCCGAATTACCTATCGTACTTGTAGCTATAATTGCTTCTTATTCAGCAGAAGTGAGTCCTTTATCGAAAGACTCGAGTTTTCCATCTAACGTAAAAGAGATCACTAGTGAGCAAGTAAGCGCCTTGCGATTTGATGCACTTTTTAATTTCTTTGTTCTTAAGGATCAGCTTTCACATGGATCTATCCGTGAGAAAAAAGAAGCTGCATTCGCAATGATGCAAGACACTAGGAGAGCTCGCCTTGAGGTTATCGATGCGTATCTAAAAAATATCGAAAATGAAATTTGGCAGTCTTTAAAAAATTGGGAAGCTTTAGCAAAAAATAAAAAAAACGCGACCCTTACTCTTCCAGAGTGGCTTCAGGATATAGCACAACATGTAACACACTTAGATTTTTCTATACACACTCGTTGCCAAGATCCTGCTTCATTACCCAGTCAAGCTTTTCAGGAAATTATAAAACTGATGCCAAATCTTAGAATCTTAAAGATAGCTAATAAAGCAATGAATAATGGAGTGCACACAATTCGCATATCTTGACACAAGAGGGTCATCTTTCTTCAAGCCTTCATACTCATTTACTGAGCGAACTAGGATCACATTCTAAAAAAGCTGCTAATTTTTCACATGAAAGGTTTTCTCACTCTTTCACAAGAAGAACAAGCGTTGCACACGCACATGCGTAAATGCAATACGCTCTTTACCTTGATCGCGTAAAGCTGCTTCTTCGAGTTCAATGTGCTTACAAACCACTATCAGAAACGATCCATCTTCAATTTCTTGTTTTTTTACCACTAAGGGGTGATCAACTCTATCTTGTCGTTCATTTACATAATGGATGTAACGAAAAACAAGGTTTTGCATGATCTTAGAAGCCCATACATCGATATTTAGCGATATGGTAAATTGCAGAATGCAGAATGTAAGTAAAACCGTTTTCTTCTAGACATATCTCGAAAAAATAAAAAATGAAGCAACTTTAATTTCAGAATGTGCTACAATATAACAGTAACTTTTTCTTATTTTAGGAGCATTTGTGGCCTGCATTACGCAATAAACAAACTTTTAGATACGTATTGTATTGTGGAAGCAGAAATTAATGAACAAAATATTTTTCACTAGACTATAAAACTCTTAACATCAATCTACATTCGTAAATAATCTTTGATATTCAAATACGGCATTTTTACTTTTGTAGATTACTATATTTTAATTTTTCACTAACGCTATGCCGATAATTATATAAATAAATATTGATATAATAATCATTTTTATATATAATTGCTTTTTTATTAAAACTAATACAAAACAAAATGGTAACTAATTATGTCATCTATGTCATCTATAAGCACATTTGAAAAAGAAAATGGATTTGCTTCAGCTGCTGCTGCTGCATCAGCGGCTGCTGCATCAGCGGCGCCAGCTTCTACAAATCGTGTAAGACGCCCGTTGGGTGAGAGTACTCTTCAAAACATGCCAAATTTTATTGATACCTTCGCACGTATGAATATAAAGTCTAACCGCGCAACACGCCCTTTAGAAGTAAGAATTAGAAAAGCAACTACGAATAACGATCATAAGGCTTCTGCTATTCTTATTCATAAAAAAGTAGATCGACAAGAAATAATTCAAGTTGCTCAACAAAAAACAAAAGATGTAAAAGAAAAAGAAAAGAATACAAAAGAAAAGGCAATAGAAAAAGTAACTTCTTCAAAAGAAGAAATCAACAAGAAAACAACTGTTGCTAATGAAATTCAAAAACCAACACCAAACATTAGAACTATAAAAATTATAAAAAGAAATAATCTTTTATCTTTGTTAAAAATTCTAACAGATTGGGATAAAGTAGGGTTGGAGAAAATGAAGTCACTAGAAAATCAATCAGAAATTGACCCTAACAAAAAAATGATGCTAGAGTCCTCATGTGCTCTTATTAAAAAAATGCAAGTAGCTTTACCAAAGAAAAAAAGTACAAGTTTAGCAACCTATGTTGCGTGTGACACTACAAATAAAGTTCAAGCGATAGCACTCGTTCGCTTTAAAAGAAATCAGACTCTCTATCTCGACTGTCTTCTTACAAATCCTAACAATATTGCTATAAAAGAGTCAGACGTTGCCTTTCGTGGTGCAGGTACTGCTCTTATTTCCCATATCGTTCAAAATACTTTAGCTAAAAACGAGGATCTGCTTTTAGAATCGGTCGCATCTGCGCTTCCATTTTACAAGAAATTAGGCTTTGTAACTTCATCGGTTATGTGTGAATATAATGACACAAAAGCGATGGTTATGAAAGTAAAGGACATGCAGAGCTTTTTAGACACCTATGGTTCACAATCCCTTATCTTGAAAGAAGAGCCTGTATTGATTAGTTAACACAAGTGTGGCACTTCCTTAATTTAGGTCATTTTGAAAGCAGCGCAAGAAGTATCAAATACTTCTCCTTGATATCTGGATATTTTTTCATAAGCTCACTATTGGCAAGAGCTCTTCGTAGATATTTTCGAACAGCTGCTTTTAAAGCTCGATTTTTTGAGCAGTCAGCTTCAATAGCCCCAAGAAGTACCATATCAAGCCCTTGGGCCGCCTTGTCTGCATCTACAGGTTTAAATCCAGGCCCCACTGTTTCATAAAGATAAAGTTTTGCTTTCAGAGGCAAAGCAGCTAAAATTTCATTGAGTTGATTTTGTCCTTGCCCGCCATCATAAAAAAGCTTATTCAACCTGCCAGCAACTTGTTGGATATCTTCAATGAAAGCAATTCCTACCTTGGGTACAAGTATCTCGCCAAGCGCTGACGGCTCAGGCAGTTCTAAAAGATTAAGGTAAATTTTTTCTTTTTTGATCTGTTTTCTTCTTTGATCAATAGATGGAATTGCTGTCCATACTAAAGGTAAGGCTTCTTGCCTCATCGATCGTGCAACTGTTGGTCTTTTCGTTTGAAATTCCATAAGATTTGAAGAGGAGATAGTCCCAAATGCCTGACTCTGCGAAACAGCTCTAGGCTGTAACATTTCGAAAGTCCGTCTTGCTGGAGGCTCTTTCATACCTGAAGGCAAAGGTGATGCAACTGGGGGCAAAATTGGTGTCAATGCAAGCGTAATAGAACTGAGTAGCTCTTGATAGTTGATTATCTTGATATAATTGGGCTCTTTCTCTTCTTTCTCCTTTTCTATCCTCATTTGAATTTCCTGCTGAAATTCGTGTTGTGCTTCGAGATGCAAAAATTTTTTTACATTTGCAGCAATATTCCTACTGAGTAGCATTCGGTCTGTTCCTCGTAATCTACGTTGCTCATAGATGTACAGCTTGGCATAAGGAGAAAACTCAGCATCAAATCTTGTTGCAAGATCCCCTTTATGCCACTCCTGAAAAGTCTCGGCTAAATAAGAAAGAAATTCTTGATTAGGAACTTTTGTATTTACTAGTTGTTCCTCTAAATTTTTCATAAATTGTACGGGGGTGACATCTTTGAAATACTGCTCTGGACCTGATTTTAGCAGTTGCTGATCCTCGTGGGGTGCAAGAGACAGCGGTAAAGCTTTTACAAACCCAAAGGCCGCAAGTGCAATTTTAGTAGTTTTTGCGCTAGCGTTCAAAATTGCAATTTCTACATCGCTATTTGTTAGTTCTAACGTCTTGTTTTGCAACACAGCAATAATTGTACTATCAGAAAACCAAGACAGATCAGATGGCTGCAATTTTTTTGCTTGAAATGCTTTCTGAATCGTCTCGTTTAATGTAGTTTGACTGCTAAAAAAATGAGTAAAGCGTATCCAGTACACTTTTTTCCAGTTACCACTCTCTGATTTTACGACATTGCGTTTTTCAATATTCCCTACAGTATCTTTGCCACGACGAATATCAGCATCATCCATTCCATGAATATATTTGAGCCACCATGTAGTCAAATCCATTTCTTTCTCTCCGTTAACACTTACATTTTCAAATATTGAGAATACTGCTATGCTTTTTGTATGAATAAATTTCCACTTCCACAACAGCAGCCACTTGAGCCGCCTCTCTTTTTGCCCCAGATCGCAGATGGCGAGGATAAAAGCTCACCCTTTAAAAATCGCATTAGAAAAAATTATCGTCACTTGCGTAAATGGGCTAAGAGAACACATACAGACTGCTTTCGCATCTATGATCGTGACATTAAAGAATATCCTGTAGCGATCGATTTTTATGCCAACTATTTTTTGGTGCACTACTTTTCTTATAATCACGAAACAGACGAAATACCTGCTGAGCTCGTACAAGAAGTCGAAAGTGCCATCACTTCAATTTTTCAAGCAAATGCTGATTCCATTTTTGCACGCACGCGCATCCGACGAAAAATGACTGAGCAATATGAAAAAATTGCTGAAGAAAAAGAATTTTTGTATGTCCATGAATATGGAGTAAAATTCAAAGTCAATCTCCATGATTATCTTGACACCGGCCTTTTTCTTGACCATCGCGAGACTCGTCAATTCATCGCCAAACAGGCAAGCAATAAGCGCGTTTTAAATCTTTTTGCCTATACCTCTTCATTTAGCGTTCATGCAGCAATCCAAGGCGCAAGCTATACCAAAAGCGTGGATCTTTCCAATACCTACACTGCCTGGAGCAAAGATAATTTTGCGCTCAACAACCTTTCGCTAAAAAATAATGAGATTGTACGTGCAGACTGTTTGAAGTTTTTAGACGATGAAATCAGGTCTGGAACAAAATATGACATCATCATTATCGACCCACCGACACTCTCACGCTCAAAAAAAATGGATCAACTTTTTGATATCCAGCAAGACTATATATTCCTTCTTCAAAGGTCGTGTAAACTGCTTTCAAAGGAGGGTGTTATTTTTTTCAGCACAAACTCGCGAAAATTCAGTTTTGATGAGTCCCTATTTCCTTCGTGTAGCATCCAAGAGATAACAAAAAAAACAATACCTTTGGATTTTCACAACCAAAAAATTCACCGAGCCTGGCAAATAAAATCTGGCAAACAACTGGATGAGATTTAAAACCCCGCTCTTACGATCCTTTAGGAAAAACTACCATGTGCGCAGAGTTCCACTTCGCTAGAAAAAGATGCAGCACTTGGATAAGATTCCTCTGTTTCAGGGAACGGCGCTACCACATCTTTAAAAACCCCTGTAGTTTCACTGTGTTGATCTAAGCGAGCCTCCATGATCTTCATCAAAACACTCTTGGTACTTTTGGCCTGATATACCTGTAATACACACGCATACTCTAGATCTGAGAGTTGATTAAATAGTTCTCTATTATTGGCTACAAGCCTGTCTGCAAGGTCACTTAAAAGCTGATAATTTTCAAGCTTTCCTTGATTTGGATCTAATAGCTTTTGCCCGTAAAGAACTTGA
>JAHFTM010000150.1 GCA_023269335.1 Chlamydiia bacterium | reverse complement strand
TAGGTTACTTGTACCTGAAGTACCGGAGCTCGACATACCGGAATTATAGGATCGCGACTGCATCATTTATGGTCTCTTATCTAGTGTTTTACAATAGTTGATTGAAAATCGTATCAAGTAATGCTTATTTATTGCAATTCATGAGTTTAGGAAAAGATTGAAAAATTTGACAGAATTCCTTACGCATTTTCTTTAAAAAAATGTATAATAAGGTTAGGGCCGGAAAAACAACCTAGGCATTGTAGTGAGTTTTCCGTTAAAAATCCGAAGAAATGCCAGGCTAAAACGACAAAAACATGAGATGTGAGGAAAGTGACATGAGAAGAGCGCATAAAAGAAAGACAGAGCTAAAATTGACCTCACAAATTCATGTAAAAATAAAACGTTACATCGAAGTTGATAATACAAAAGATATCGATCTCATTTTAGCAAAAGGCAAGCTGGTACAGGATCTTTTAGGCTTTTCTAATGAACATTTAGGAAGGCTTTTTGAAAATGCTATCAATTTGCTTGCACAGCACCGCTTTGATGAAGCTATTTTAGCTTTTGACTTACTTACTCAATTTAATCCATATATTTCCGATTTTTGGGTTGGCTTCGGACTTGCCCATCAGGCAAATCAAAATTTCCTGCAAGCACTCTCTGCCTATCTCGTTGCCCAAACGATGGATCCCTCGCGTCTGGATGCCTATAGCTACGCAATTGAGTGCTGTTTTGAGATGAAAAATTTTGATCAAGCAGAGGCTATCATTCAAGAAGCCTTTGCTTATGCTAAAAAACATCCTCGTGACGATGACTCTACAAAAATCTTAAAGGAGATGCATCTCTTTCAAAAGCGATTGATTTCTGAGAAAAATCACAAACCCACTCAAATAACTGAGTGAGAGATTATAAGGCAAAATTAAGTCAGCGTGCAAAATTCGGTTTGCGAAATATATGAGCCTCGTTACAATTCCCGCGCATAGTCCTGAATTTATAATCTCATGAGGTATTTTGTGAATCCAATTGTTGCTATTTCGCCTTCTAGTATGCTATTGCCACCTGAAAATGAAGTGCTTAATGATCCTGATCTTCTTGCAGTATCGACTACTGTAGATGAGACATCTGTCTCTGTAAAACAAGCGTCAACTATTGATCTACAATTCATTGAATTGATTAATGCAGCTACAGACTATTTAAAAGCTGATTCAAGCAAAATTGTAGATCTTGTAGTATCCTATATACCTGAAGCTGAAAAGCTTATTTTAAGTGCGCTGCAAGATCATGACAAGTTAGCTACGCTCAACTTGACGGAGTTCTTAGTTGCAGATTTAGCACTGTTGTGCGATGGCTTAACAAAACAGAAAACTGAGTCAGCAGAAGATGACGCGAGAATAGAAAAAGCTCTGAAAGAGATTACGGCGGAGCTTTTCAGGCGCGATGAGGCTAAACTACTCGAAGCTCCTAATTTATCATGGGGATATCGTAGTTTAGTACTCAGTTTATGGGAAAGAATACACAAGCTGAATCCAACTGGTACGTCGTTTGATAAAGACTCCGGTATTTCTGTAGTCTGGGGATCAACAGCTCCTAGTCACACTGAGTCGCTTTCTTTACAGTGTTCCACTCGTTTTCATCTCCCTTATTAAACAGAGCAGTCTGATACAAAATTTTGGTAGCTGCAGCAGTTTCTGGCTGATTCTTACCAATTTATACCTGGAGATTTTACTGCTGGTTGCAAAGTAGAAATCGACACAAACTTGAATGAAGTTAATTAGATTTAACAGCGAAATCCAGCAGTAAAAGATCCGCAAAAAAATGGGAAAAATCAATAAAACTATTGATCTTTAATGCTTAATGTCAAATAATTTAAGTATTTTTATTTACTATAACTAAAATTATTTTATAATAATACTATATTTTTGTGGTTATGAGGTGTTTTATGACAAGTGATCAAATTGGTAACAGAACTGCAGGTGGCTCATCTGCCCATTGGGATAAGAACCTTCAAGATAATTGAAGACTCAAAAAGCTCATGCAAAAAATCAGAATGAAAAGGGGACCAGCATTCTGACACCGAAAATTCTACTTGCCTTTGAAAAATTGCCTGATATTTTCTTGACCTCGAGTACTTGCATGCTAACATTTGCTAACGTCATGAAAGCTCTCAACAAAGCAAAAGAACTTCAACGGCTTACTCCAACTCAACTGCAAGCACTCCCTCATAAGTGCAAGAAGTATTTAGACTCTTTGACACAGCTCTCAGCTACTGTGAGGAGCAAGTTAGAAAAAAGCCTTGAAGAAATTAAAGACAAAGTAAACTCAATACTTCATCCACTCGTTATTCAGGTGAATAGCATTCCGTGGAGTGCAACAGCCCACAAGCCGGCTGCACGAGCAAAGAAGCAACTTACAATCAGACCAAAAGATAAGACAGAGCGAGAAAAAAGTTATCTTGCTCATGGAATACCAGCAGGTGCTTTTTTAAGTATGAAAGCAGTGCCTGACACCTTAGTAACAGCTGACACTTTTGTAAAAACAATTGATTTGTTACTTCTCTATGCTCCTAATCTTAATCCTAAAAATACAGATTTTCGAGAGATCTATAAAAAAGTACAGAGTTTTATAAAATTACTTCAAAAAAAACTCTCCGAAACCAACACTAATCTTGTCGTCGCACAAAAGATAAAACAATTTAATAGTACCATGCAATTACTTGAGGCAACTCAAAGAATACAAAAAAAAGCTATCTTATCTGTCTTTTTGCAACCACTCTCACTCGTTCAACAGGTAAGATTGCGACCAGTAGTAGCCTACTCAGCAAATAAGCTGCTCTCAAAAAACTTCAATGATGTTCTCAGAGATACAAAAGCCTATCTCGCAAGATTGAATCTTATCTTACAAAAAAGACCACCTGAAAAACTAAATGTTGAAGAATCGCACATCGTACTCAATAATGCTTTAAAATGGCTGAAAGTACATAACTCAGAGCTTCAAGAAGAGACAAATAAGTCTAAATTAGAAGACCTTTTAACTCTTTTTGATGACTGTAAAAGGAAATTTGCAGCAGGTGATTATGCTCAGACACTTGACAAATGGGTTGATGGATGGAATTTTGTCTATGAACTCCTATATCCCGACGCTAGTGATAGTGATAGCGACTAATAACCTAAATTTTGGGTTTATTTGCCTAAATCAAAAGTAAGTCGAACAATTTTTGAGTTGGACACTACTTATCTCTCGACGCGATATCTTTGCGAGACATGATCCAAAAAGCGGTATTTGGCACTGCTTTTTGCAGTCTCTCAGCTAAAGCTTTAGCCTCTTCCATATTCTGGCACATGAGGAGCATTGTGGCTAATGCATCGGCTGTCAGGCAGTCTGAAGCCAGGCAGCTTGCGCTCGCTATTGACTCATCAGTGATTGCTAATGGCCGAAGAGTTACTGGGTCAAAAACATGAAAATAGGTCACTGATTTTTTTTGAAACTTATTTTGATTGGTTTCTTCATTGAAAACTGTCCAGTACTGAAGATAATCACCACTTGTAGCTATCGCTTGATTGATCAACGGCAAGTAGG
The DNA here is from genome assembly GCA_023269335.1 of Chlamydiia bacterium. Classification (GTDB taxonomy): domain Bacteria; phylum Chlamydiota; class Chlamydiia; order Chlamydiales; family FEN-1388; genus JAHFTM01. The sequence goes on along the minus strand of JAHFTM010000150.1, from coordinate 1,918 downwards.
CTAAAGCATGTTCAGGGTCTAGATCGTCAAGGTTAGCAATGTAAACGGTCCAATTTCTTCCTTGTGGATGATGGCCATGTGCTCTCATTTCACCGCCCCAATCGACAAGTGTGTTTTCGTAGCCTTTTGCTTTTAATCGTTCGACAAAAAGATCCACCGCGTAGCCTTTGACGCAGCCGCTAAGATCCATTGCTGTCTGATCCTGTTTTTTATAAAAAATGTTGTTTTCTATCACGATGTTCTGCCAACCAATACTTGAACGAAGCTTTTCAATGTCAATTTTTGAAGGTGTTGTGTTTTTTTCTAGATGCCTTTTCCAAAGCTGCTGGATGGCTTCAACAGTTGGGTCAAATTTCCCACAGCTCAGCTGAACAAAAAAATCACAGCGTTTGAGAAAGCTGGCAAGTTTTGGAGAGATTGTTTTCTTCTCATAGGCTTTCAAATTGTTTAATGCAGTAAGCTCAGAATCGGGGTTCCATTTATTATAAATGGTGTCGATTTCAAAAAAAACTGCATCGATCAGGTTGTGAACTTCTATCTTTTCATCGCGCGAAAGTTCCTTACCAATTTCTATGCGATATGGCATTGTCATGGCAATACCAGAAAATGAGGAAAGGTTATTTCTAGACCAGCCTAAGCGCTGACTAGAAGACTCTTGGCAAGAAATGAGGAAAACAAAAGAAAACAGAAGAAGAAGTCTAGAAAAGTATTTATACATTGTTTCATCTACGGTAGCTGTAATTTATTTCTAAGATAGTAGCTTTTTAGCGTATTTTTAAGAAGCATTGCAATTGTCATAGGGCCAATGCCCCCTGGAACCGGTGTGATCGCCATACATTTATTCTTTACATTTTCAAAATCTACGTCACCTATAACTTTGTAGCCGCTTTTGCTGGCTAGCGCTTCTACTCGATTAATCCCTACATCAACTACTACTGCACCTTCTTTCACCCAGTCAGCTTCAACTGCTTTAGGTCTGCCCATAGCAGCAACTAAGATATCGGCTGTGCGTGTAAGCTCTTTTAAATAGGTAGATTTACTATGGGCTACTGTCACAGTGGCATTGCACCCAGGGGCATCCTGCATCAAAAGAGCAGCTAGCGGCTTGCCGACAATATTACTTCTTCCCAGTATCACAACATGTTTGCCGGTAATATCAATTTCATAACGTTCAAGCAGCACTTTAATGCCAAGAGGAGTACAGGGATTAAAAGCTGTCGGGTCTTGCAACAGTACTTTTCCAGCATTGAGCGGGTGGAAGCCATCGACATCTTTTAAAGGATCTATCTTTTCCAGCACCTCAAGAAGATGAATGTGTGGTGGCAGGGGAAGTTGAATTAAAATACCATCGACCATGGGATCTAAGTTCAGTTTATCAATAAAATCAAGAAGCTCTTTTGTGCAGTGTGGCTGAAGATGAAAAACTTGAGATTCAATACCCACTTCATGGCAAGCCTTTATCTTTCTCTGGACGTATGAGGCTGATGCTGGATGCTTTGTAGTCAAAACGCAAGCCAAGCAAGGCTTTCTTGCGTGTGTGGCAAGCTTTTGAAGCACATCCTTGATTTCTGCATGGATGGCTTGAGCAATTTTATGTCCGTCAAGAAGCATAGGTATGTGATCGAGTATATTTTTTCCTATAATAGTAGGTATAGAAGAAGTGTGGAAGAGAAAAAAAGACGACAGCGAAAGCAGCATCGAGGAGAGGCATGATAAAGCAGTCGCAAAAAAGCCAAGTAAGTGTGAGTGTAAATGGAAAATCTAGAAGTAAGGCGACGAGCGCTTGGATAAGGCTTGCCATCACTGAAAAGAGGTATGTCATGATGCCAAGCGTTGAAAATGCATCTTTAAAAAAGTACAAGCGCACTGAGTAGAGAATCAGCGTGGTTGCTAGATATGTGGACCCCAAAAAAGCCAA
>JAHFTM010000012.1:8042-15616 GCA_023269335.1 Chlamydiia bacterium | reverse complement strand
GACCAAAACTTCCCAGTACAACAAGCGGTCCTGTTCTTCGCAATTCCTCAATGAGTTGCGTAATATGATGTGCATCCATAGTATCAGTTGCACCACGCCATTGTGATTTAGTTAATTCATAATATTGTGCCAGAGTACCAGCCATAACTCTATTCAGGCTGCTACCAAGCGCAGGCACAGAATTTGCCCTTATTAATTCTTCAAATGATTCCCAAGTAAGACCTTGAGGAAGTGCTGCTCCAATCTTCTTAAAAGCCATGTCTATAGGCATACCGTAACAATCTTTTAGAATCTCTATATCTATAAGAGGGAGATTGGATCTTTTATATTTTTGCGGATCTGATTTGATAAGAGAGTTCAACCCTGTATGAACTTTACGATAACGAGACGCCGATTCTTCTAGATCTCTAGCTTTTTGAAGGTCGGATGTCGGATTTTTACCAATTCGAAAACGGATCATATTAAGGGCATAGTAGGCACATGTATGGGCACAATCGGCACCTTTTTGAGGAACAAAACGACGTCTATCTGTTATTTTTGTTGCCGCCGTACAGGGTTGCTGAGGATCCGGCTTTCCATTAGGTAGTTGGTAGTAAACAAAATTCAATGTATTGAAAAATAGAGTTGTCTTGTGAACTGTAACATACTGCTCTACAAGTTCTGCAACAGCATCTGGAAAGTGACAGTATGTTACGCAGGCTTGCACTAGTGGTCTTTTAGGTTGAACGCTTGTCGCTTGTGCAGCAGTAGCACTCGGTGCTTCAGAGGCCATCGTAAGTTTTGCAAATCTCTCGGCCATGTATGATTCAGCCGCATATGAAGGTGAGCTGGATGAAGATGGTAACACAAAAACCTCACAATTATTATTAATTAATACCTATCTTTATGAACTTATATACAATTATACAGTATTTATACATATTAATAAACAATTATTTAATAATTTATTTGAAACTATGAAGCTTAACAGCCTGAATTCACCCATACCTGAATAGGTGAATTTTTTTGAACTTTTGCAACAGCTTTTTTCCTTCCTATTTTTCACTTACACTAGCTGAAGAGGAAGCTGTTTGGTTTGAACTAGCAACAGCTCGTGCTGCTACTCGCTTTTCCTTTCTTTTTGCTTTTACACGTGCTCTTCCTGCTTTTGGAGCACTAGAACTAGAAGAGGCTTCTTGATCAGAACTTTGAGATGAGCTACTCCTAGCAGCTGATGCTAGAGGTTCTTCTTTCGAAGAGTTAGAGGAAGGTAGTTCTTTTACATTTGGGCTGACTCTTGCTGCATAAGCAAAGAGCCCTGGCTCAAATTCAACTACATTTTTTATTAAGAAAGCATAAGAAATTTGATACACTTTTCTTAGAGCCTCACAAGCAGAATCGCTTGCATCGAAAGGGTCTACGTAATAGACATATTCTTGCTCTCCTTCTTTTCGTGCTCCAACAATAGTGATTGCTTGAGGAGGCGTTTCATCTGGCAACTTTCTATGCTTTGCTTTAGGCTCCCAGCCTAATAATTGACAGCCCTCTATTGGTAATTCAAGCAATGGTCGTGGTGGTATGGAATAGCAAGAACGACCAAAACTTCCCAGTACAACAAGCGGTCCTGTTCTTCGCAATTCCTCAATGAGTTGCGTAATATGATGTGCATCCATAGTATCAGTTGCACCACGCCATTGTGATTTAGTTAATTCATACTGTTGCGCCATCATACCAGACATAACTTTATTCAGACTGCTACCAAGCGCGGGCACAATATCTGTCTTTATTAACTCTGCAAATGATTCCCAAGTAAGACCTCGAGGAAGTGCTGTTCCCATCATCTGAAAAACCTTGTCTATAGGCGCACGCGCATCTTTTAGAAACCATATATCCAGAAGAGGGAGACTAGATCTTTTATGTTCTCGAGGATCTGATTTGACGAGAGCGTGCATCTTTGCAAGAGCTCTACGATAATCAGACACCCGTTCTTCTGTTTCTCTAGCTTCTTGAAAGTCAGGTATTGGATTTTTACCAATTCGAAAGCGGATCATATTAAAGGCATAGTAGGCACTCGTATGGGCACAATCGGCACCTTTTTGAGAAACAAAACGACGTCTATCCATTATTTCTGTTGCCGCCGTACAGGGTTGCTGAGGATCTGGCTTTCCATTAGGTAGTTGGTAGTAAACAAAATCCAAGGTATTGAAAAATAGAGTTGTCTTGTAGACTGTAACATACTGCTCTACAAGTTCTGCAACAGCATCTGGAAAGTGACCGTATGTTATGCAGGCTTGCACTAGCGGTCTTGCAGGTTGACTGCTTGTGACTTGTGCTGCAGATGCCATCGTAAGTTGTGCAAATCTCTCGGCCATGTACAAGTCAGCCGCATATAAAGATGAGCTGGATGAAGATGGCAACATAAAAACCTCATAATTATTATTAACTAATATATATTTAGCTGTAAATATACAGTATGTAAAATTACAAATAAATGATTGCTTAAGAATTTACCCAAAACTATACTGTTAAATATTACCCACCACCAAAAAAAAGACGCTCATGGCAATAAGACAATACTATTTATGTCATTGGGAATGTGCCGTCTTGGGTTGAAGTTTTACTTCTGACAAATCTTTTGATTTTTCATCACGCAAGACATGTTTTATAATTTCGCTCCCTCGTAGTCCAATCATCAGAGCAGATGCAGTGGTATTGATATCAGGAATTACCGGACAGATAGAGTTGTCCACTACAAAACAGTTCTTTGTGCCATGAACACGTAGATTGCCGTTTACCACACCCCCCTCTTTCAGAGGTGCCATTTTACAGTGAGATGTAAAATGGCGCGAGTCTTTTCCAAGATTGGTGTTATTTTTCACGTACGACTTAACTGATTCATCGCTATAGCCAGCAAAGATGACTGCATTGATGGGATCTATTACAATGGGTTTATAGTAAGGCGATGATGGGTTGACGAGAGCAAGCTGTTCAAGCAAACTGCGAATATAAACCTTGATAGCATTCATCATGTTCGTCAGGTCTACAGGATCTTGGTATACACCATCACTTGCTGCAGCAATCTGAAATGGATCGCCGCTTTGAATGGCAACTTTTCCCTCACTTTTTGGATTTAAAAGTTCAAATCCAATGATAAGGAGTGGATTTGGTATCAAGGTACTGGCAGGAACGTATTCGAATAAAATCTGTAACATTCTTGGATCACTTGCACTACCTCCAACTACCGGTAAATAGACATTATGGATGGTAAATGCATAGGGTGCTCCAGCTGGTATGCCGTTATCAGCAGGATCTGCAAGCATAGTGATGGAGATCAACGGATGGTTTTGTAGGTGCCTGCCCACATTCCTATTGATGAATACTGGTTTGATTCCTGCCTTCTTGAGCGTTTTTTTCGATCCTATACCGGAAAGCTGAAGTATCTTGCTACTGTTGATGCCGCTTGCTACAATAACTGCTTTTTTCGCGATGGCTTCACAGTGTTGACCGTTCTTGATGAATTTTACTTTTTTGGCACGTCTATGTTTGTCAAAGACTATTCTCTCAACTACAGCATCAAAGAGCACGTGCAGTTTATGCCCGTTCACTCCGTGACCACCTTTTGTCATCACCTTCTGATTCAAAAATGCTGTGGCGCTACTTACTCGCTTGGTACCTGATGAATCAATCAGCCACTGTGTGCGCATATCGAGGCAATTCTCAACCGTCGGATCATTATAGTCTACCACCGTTGGAATCCCAGGAAATGCTGCCTGAGTAACAGGCAAGAGGGTGTTAAGCGTCAGTTGCGACACTGTAGGTGTTTGTAAGATGTGTACTGGCCCTTTTGTTCCTCGTGCTCCCGATGTAATTGTTAAGCCTTCGTAGTTCTCAAGAGCATTAAAGGTCTTCAAGATTTTGCTCAGACTCCAATTGCTGCTTCCCGAAATTCCTTCCCAACGTGAGTATACAGCATCTGAGCCTCGACCATAATATAATCCGTTCACCGATGAGCCACCACCTAACATCATCCCTGTTATCCAGTCACCACCTACTCGTCCATTGAGCATTGGCTGCGGCTTGGTTTGACTCCAGCCCCACCAAAAATACTTGTAGGCTGCTGTCGCTGGTAATAAAAGTGCTGGAAGACCCACAGCCTCTATTTCCGGATCACTCGTTACATTTGGACCTGCCTCTATGCCTAATACTGAAAAGTGCCCATTTTTCGATAGCTTGTTCATCAATACGCAACCTGCAGCTCCCCCACCCAAGACTATGATATCAGCCTCGAAGGTTTTTTCCTTGGCGATTACTCTGTTGGATTGATCTCCGAAAAGGTTTGCTGTAGCAATTAGTAAAGCGCATGCACTATATTTGAATTTCATATTTGGTCTCCATTTGGACTACTAAGAGTTTTTGTAGACGGGTTTTCCCAAAACAAAATTCTCCTGAATAAGCCTCGCTGTTTCAATTCGCATATCCTGTTTGCTCTTTTCTTGCAATGAATAGAACAAAATGACAACAAGTGAAATTTTTCTCTTCCCTCTCACAGCCACACAAGAATCATCCGCTCCCATTTCTATTTTTACCAAGTCAAACAGCTTTCAATAAATAAAGAGAGCTGTCATCTTCACCCCTTAAACTAAGGAATCACAAGCTATGGCCTACAAAATAAGAAAAAGCCTCGAACGTAAGTTTTTTGACCATGGCTGGTTGAAGAGCTATCACACCTTCTCTTTTGGTGACTACTACGACTCAAATTTTATGGGCTTTCGTGACCTTCGTGTGATCAATGAAGACCGCATCGCCTCTGGACAGGGATTTCCTGCCCATGCTCATAAAGACATGGAAATCATTAGCATCGTTTTGGAAGGCGCTTTAGGCCACCAAGATAGCACGGGGACTCAATCTGTTCTTCATGCCGGCCAAGTGCAAGCTATGAGCGCAGGATCGGGGATCACCCACAGCGAATTCAACCCATCAAAAACAGACCCTGTCCATTTTCTTCAGATCTGGATTTTTCCTGATAAAAAAGGAATAACACCGCGCTATCAACAAGTGACAAACTTGCCAACAGCAAATAACCAATGGCTCCTTTTAGCAAAAAATAATGGCCCTGAAAATAGCCTTCAGATTCAGCAAGATATAGCTATTTATGCCCTCTCTTTACAAGAGGGGAAAGCCGCCAACAAAAGACTTTTAGCTAATCGCTATGGTTGGCTGCAGGTAATTGATGGCCAACTCACACTTACTGATGGCATAGGACAAGACACAATACAAGCAGGTGATGGTGTGGCAATCGATCCAAAAACAGACATAAAACTCACCGCTCATTCAGCTTCGCGACTCTTGTTCTTTGATCTTAAATAAATAAAGTGTATGATCCCTTTATTCACATGGAAAACTAGTGAGGTAAGCGATGAATTGTCACCGATTCATAGTTCTTTTTTCCAGTCTTCTTTTTTTCTCATCGCACACTCTCGAGCTTCATGCAAAAAACACACCCAAAACACTTCGAGCAGACTACGTTATTGTAGGCGCAGGCACAGCAGGTGCAACTCTTGCTAAAAAACTTACCGACGATAAAAAAACATCGGTCATCGCCCTTCATAGTGGAGAAGACTTAACAAGCTCTCCAGAAATCAAATTTTCTCCAAATGCACTGACACGTGTGCTTTGCACTTTAATTGGCCCACCTCTTTATGAAAAAGGCAATGGATCTACTATTGCCAAACCCTGTGCCGACAACCGGCAGCTTTTATGGGCTCTTGCTTTGCCTGAAGGTGGCGTCAATACCGGTGCATGGTGCCGTGGAACAAATCAAGTTTATGCCGAATGGGAAGCGTTAAACGGCTCTGAATGGTCTCAAGAGCGCATTTTACAAGCTTACAAAATACTGGAAAACTACCAAGGCAAAACTACTAACCCCTCAGCACGTGGATTCAAAGGGCCCCTTGCTATATGCCAAGAGCGTCATCCCTCGGATGTTGCACTTACTGTGACAAAAGCGATGGTCAAGGCAACTGGCTTTCCCTTTGTTATAGACTATAATGATCCCAATGAACCAATCGGTATTTCTTCACAATTTCAATACACTCAAAGCGGGAAAAGAGGTGAGTTTGGTACTAACTTGCCCAAAACATTTTTAAATGAAAAGATCATGACGCCAAATGGCAAAGGCCTCAACGGCAGAAAACTATGCGTACTTTTTAATAGCTTGGGTTTAAAAACCATCTGGCAAGGCACTAAAGCTATAGGCGTAGAATTCGCATCTAATGGAAAAATGAAAAAGGTTTTTGCCAACAAAGGCGTTATTGTTTGTGCAGGAGTAAAAAGCAGTGCTTTCTTACTACATTCGGGAATTGGACCACAACAGCTTCTTGAATCGCTGAACATTCCTGTTATCTTCAATAATCAAAACGTAGGCCAAGGGCTGACTACTCAGCCACGCATCGTGCTGGTATTTTCTTCCAATCCGACTGATGTGGCAGCACACCCACATGGACATTTTTCACAAATTGCCTGGCTGCCCGCTCCTGGAGGCGATCAGAAAAAACGAGAGATTCTCATTTCAACTGCCAATCCCATTCCTGGAATTACCATTGCACTCTTAGAACTATGCCAACCAAGAAGCCGCGGCAACATCTCAATCGATAGTGCAAATCCTCTGAAACCATCTGTCATCAATTTGAATATGCTAAGTGACCCTGCAGATTTTTCACTCTTTCAGCAGGGCTTACAAGTGTATGTAAAGGCCATTAATAAGGCATTACAAAGCATTGATCCAACTTATAGCCTGATCTATCCAAATCCAGCAATTCTTGATGATGCGGCTCTTATATCTGCCTTTATAAAAGAATCTGTCGGCAGCAATATGCATTATCAAAGCCACTGCCGTATGGCACCCCTACATCAAAATGGCGTTGTCGACTCAACTGGTCACGTCTATGGCGTTAAAAATCTCATTGTGGCGGATGATTCAATCGTACCACAAGCAACCGATGGAAGCCCCATGGCAGCCGCTTATCTTGTCGCCGCAAATATCGCACGCCAACTTGTTAAGGAATAGAAAAAAGCAATTTTAAAAAATGTAAAGAGGCAATGTCTGATTTTTATAACCGAAAAACAGAGAAGCAAACCACCTTGCAACTACTTAATTATTATTTCATAAATTGACGCAAAAAGAAAAATTACAGTACAAGCCTCAAGATATAGTAAATAACTTGAAAAAAGGAGTTTTTATGTCATTTGGAATTGAGTTTTTAGCTGCAGGAACAGCAGTAAGAGCAGCGGCAGGAGTAGCATCTACAGCAGTATATAGCGCTATATCAAGCGCAAATATTGCTACATTATTTTTAGCCGGTACAGGTACTGTTGCCGCTGGTGTGGCAGGAGCCTATCTTTGTAAATGCTGCTGGAAAGGAAGGCAAGTAAAGCAGCTGCCACTACCTACAAAAAAAGGTTCAAATAGTGCAGAACTACAAGTAAAAACATCAACAGGTGCACCTACTGCGCAAGTGAATTCTGTTGTTATTACAGCCGCACAGAGCGCTATGGTTGCCAACGCGAACATAACTGCGGAAAATAGCAAACCTACT